>NZ_JBJLRI010000030.1:0-45189 GCF_050871405.1 Kineococcus esterisolvens | reverse complement strand
CACAACGACCAGCCCGCGGCGGCCCGCAGCGGGGGGCCGGGCCCCGCCCCCGCCGACGCGGCGGTCAGCGCCGGCGCCGACGTGGGGCGGGCCGCCCCCCCCCCCCCCAACGAGCGCCGCACCGTCGTGCTGAACCTCCCGCTGGACGTCCAGGCGCAGCCGGCCCCGGACGGGGTTCCCGACCCGGTTCCCCCGGTCCCGCAGCCCGATCCCGTGCGACCCGGTCGCCGTGCCGTCGCGGAACTCGCCGCGCTGCTGCGCGCCGCCGAGCGGCCCGTGTTCGTCGCCGGCCGCGGTGCCCGCTCCGCCGGCCCGGTGCTGCGGGAACTGGGGGAGCGCACCGGCGCGCTGCTGGCGACGTCCGCCGTCGCGAACGGCCTGTTCCACGGCGAGGAGTTCGACCTCGGGATCTCCGGGGGTTTCTCCTCACCCACCACCGCGGACCTCGTGCGCGGCGCCGACCTGGTCGTCGGCTGGGGCTGCACGCTGAACATGTGGACGATGCGGCACGGAACCCTCATCGGGGACGGGGCGCGCGTCGTGCAGGTCGACGTGGAGGACGCCGCGCTCGGCGCGAACCGGCCGATCGACCTGGGCGTGCTGGGCGACGTCGCCGAGACGGCGTCCGCGCTGCTGGAGGAGCTCGGTGAGCCCGTGCGGGGCTACCGGAGCCCGGAGGTCGCCGGCCGCATCGCCCGCCAGGGGCGCTGGGCCGACGTCGAGACCCCGGACCTGTCGACCGCCACGGCCATCGACCCGCGGGTCCTCAGCCGCGAGCTGGACCGGCGGCTGCCCGCCGAGCGCGTCGTCGCGATCGACTCCGGCAACTTCATGGGCTACCCCAGCGCCTACCTCTCAGTGCCCGACGAGCGGGGGTTCTGCTTCACCCAGGCGTTCCAGTCCGTCGGTCTCGGGCTGGCCACCGCGATCGGCGCCGCGCTGGCGCAACCCGGCCGGTTGCCCGTGCTCGGCACCGGTGACGGCGGGCTGCTCATGGCGGCCGCCGAGCTGGAGACCGTGGTGCGCCTCGGGCTGCCGCTGGTGGTCGTCGTCTACGACGACGCCGCGTACGGCGCGGAGGTGCACCACTTCGGCCCCTCCGGCGCGGACACCTCCACCGTGACGTTCCCCGACACCGACCTGGCCGCCGTCGCCCGCGGGTACGGGTTCAACGGTGCCGTCGTGCGCACGGTCGCCGACCTCGACGCCCTCGACGAGTGGCTCGCCGGACCCCGCAGCGGGCCGTTCCTGATCGACGCGAAGATCGCGGACGACGGGGGTTCGTGGTGGCTGGCGGAGGCGTTCAAGGGGCACTGAGCAGCGCAAGCACCACCACGGCGACGAGGAGGGTCACCACCGCCAGCACGGCGCGCAGCAGCGCCCCGAGCACCGCGCGACGGCGCCGCCGCACCGGCCCGCGCGGTCGCGAGCGCACCGGCCGCACCGGAGCCGGGCGCCGCGCCGACGCACGCGGCGCGGGCACGGCGGCGGTGGTGAGCGCCTCGTCCAGCGGTGCTCCCGTGAGTTCCCTCGTCAGGACGTCGACGACCCGGGCCACCTCGCGCGGGCTCAGCACCGTCGGCAGGGCACGCAGCAGGTCCGCGACGGCGTCCCGGCTGACGACGGTCACCACCCCCACCTCCCGCGCGGGAACGTGCTGCTGCACCAGGCACAGCACGCCGAGCACGTCGCGGCGGTGCCGGGCGGGCACGTGCGTGGTGACGGCGGACGTCGCGGCCGCGACCCCGGTGAGCTCCCTCGCCATCGACCGGCCACCCACGCGCAGCTCGTCGTCGCGGGAGGACACCACCCCGGTCCAGTTCTTGCTGTCCACCACCACGACCCCGCCGGGGCCGATCGCGACGTGGTCGACGTTGGCGCGCTGCCGGCCGGGCCAGCGCAGGTCGTGCAGGAGCGTCCAGCCGTCCGCCTCCAGCACGGCCAGGGCCTCGGCGACGAGCTGTTCGCCCTGCGCACCGGCCTCCCAGTTGCGCTGTTCACGCTCCACCCGGGTCAGCTCGCGGCGCAGCTCCTCGGCGCGCGCGGCGTGCTCGCGCGCCTTCGCGGCGGCGCCGGCACCGGCGAACCGGACGGAGGAACGGGGGACCACGACGGTGCTTCGGCGCGTCCCGGCACCCGCTGGGGGAACCTCACCCGATCGGCGGAGCGCGCACGCCGCGCCGCGGCGCCCCTCACGGTCCCAGGCCCTCCCGCAGCCGACGGGGGGCCTTGGCCGCCCACGCGTCCTCGATGAGCTCCCGCAGGTCCTGCGGTGCGACGACCTCGAGCTGGACCAGCACCGCCGCGGACCGGTCGAAGTGCGGGATCGTGAACACGCCGGGAGCCCCGGCCCCCAGCACGGCCGCCTTCTCCCCGAGGTCCTCGACGGCCACCGCGAGGATCGGCCCACCGGGCACCCCGTCAGCGCCCGCGCGCCGCAGGTCGGCCTTCGAGAAGGGGCGCTCCCACGCGAACACCTTCCCGGCCACCATCCACGTCCGCCCGCCGTGGCGCTCGCCCTCGCTCACCCCGGGTAGCGCCAGCGCGGTGCGTGCCACGTCGTCGAAACCGCCCACGCAGGGCACCGTAGACCGGCGCGGCGACACGAGGGCCCGAGCACCGCACGCCGAGGGTGTGCACGGCGGCGACGCGGGCGCTCGCGCGGCGTACGGTGCGGCGGTGAGCGCGTGGGAGGAACCCGGTCCCGCCCCGCGCGCCTCCAGCGCCGTCGTCGCCGGGATCATGCGCCGCACCGGCCGGCGCGACACCGTCCCCGAACTGGCGCTGCGCCGCGAGCTGCACCGCCGCGGCCTGCGCTACCTCGTCGACGCCACCCCGCCGGGCACGAACCGGCGCCGCCGCGCGGACCTGGTGTTCCGCGGCGCGCGGGTCGCGGTGTTCGTCGACGGGTGCTTCTGGCACTCGTGCCCGGTGCACGTGCACCGGCCGAAGTCGAACGCCGCCTGGTGGCGGGTGAAGCTGGCCAGCACCACCGCACGGGACCGCGACACCGACGCCCGGCTCGCCGAAGCCGGCTGGCACGTGGTGCGGGTGTGGGAGCACGAGGACCCCGTCGCCGCCGCGGACCGCGTGCACGGGGGTCGTGCACGCGCGGGCTCGTCGTGGACGAGGTGCGTTCAGGCGCTGGGCGGCCGGGTGACGACCACCAGTTCCACGGGGGACTCGTCCCCGGCCCGCTGCAGCACCTCGCGCACGTCCGCCCAGTCCAGTCCGCCGATGCCGGCGCCGATGCGCGGAACCCCCACCCGGTCCAGGCCCCGGCGCTCGGCGTCCACGAGCGCCGCCCGCACGGTCGTGTCGATCGCGTCGAGCCGGGCGTCGGCGCCGGTCTCGACCTGGGTGGCGAGGTTGTAGACCACCAGCCCCTCGGCCGTCTCCCACGGCATGACGTCGCCGAGCTGGAATTCGCCCGCCAGGCACCGGTCGCGGTACGCGCGCGCCATGTCGGGCCAGCGGGCCTGGAACTGCAGGGCGATGCCGCCGGCCATGGAGCCGCGGCAGTTGCAGCCGTGGGCGAGGGCGGGCAGGCCGAGCTCGAACAGGTCGCCGTGGGTGCGGGTGGTGGGCACGGGGTCTCCTCCGTGGGGCGGGCCGGTGGGTTCAGACCGTGCACCGGTCCAGGGGCGCGGACACGTCGACGCCCACCCCCCGCAGCAGCGCGAGCGCGCCGTCCGGCAGGGCGTCCGGCCGGCCCCTCGGCGGGTTCCGGTAGCGGCGGGCGGCCTCCGGGTTCTGGGCGAGCGCGGCCGCGTCGATGTGCGACGGCAGGACGTACAGGTGCCACTGCAGGGGGGCGTCCCCGCGCTCCTCGGCGCGCAGCAGCTCCGAACCCCTGGTGGCCAGCAGCGTGAAGTCGCCGCGCGAGGAGATCGCGCAGACGGCGCGCACGTCCCCCGCCCCGGCGGTCAGCGCCTCCGCCGCCACCCGGAACGTGTTGCCGAACCGGCCGTGCACGTGCAGCAGCGCACCCTCGGCGTGCGCGGTCCACTCCGCGTGGCGCTCCTCCAGGGCACCCGCGAGCGCCGACACCGCTTCCGACGGGTCCGCGACGGGCGGCTCCTCCGGCGTCCCCGGCCGGTCAGCCGCTTCGGGGCCGAGGACGTGCACGGTGCCGGAGACGCGGGTGCCGTCCTCCGAGCTCAGCCGCACCCGGTCGCCGGGGCCCACCGGGACGTCCAAGACCTCCTCGACCGAGCCGGCGGGCAGGACGTCGACGTCCTCCCACGCCTCGTCCGCGCCGCGGGAGATCGAGACGAGCAGGTCCTCGGGGTCCGGTGCGCCCAGCCGCACGTGCAGGCCGTCGTCGTGCAGGACGACCTCGAGCAGCGCGGGCGGTGACCCGGAGCCGTGCTCGGCGGCGGCGGAGGGGACTTCGGCCGGGACCACGCCTTCACCGTAGGGGAGCGGCGCGGGTCCGTCACGGGTGGACGCGCCCCCACCGCGCACCGCCTGGCTACGGTGGGCGCGTGGACGACGGCAGCGGGGCGGTCAACGGCACGCGGGCGGGCATCACCGAGGCCGCCCACCACGGCGACGAGCGCACCACCGTGCTCGGTGTGCTGCAGCGCCAGCGCGACCTGGTGGCGTGGAAGCTGCGCGGCGCCGACGAGGACGCGCTGCGCTCGGCGACCACCCCCAGCGGGATGGGCCCGCACGGCCTGGTGCGCCACCTGACGAACGTCGAGCGTTCCTGGCTGCGCGACGTGTTCGCGGGTGAGGAGGGTCTGGAGTTCGACTGGAGCGACGACGACCCCGACGGGGAGTGGCGGGTGCCGGCGGACGTGACCGTCGAGCAGCTCCTGGCCGAGTACGCCGCCGAGTCCCGCCGGTGCGACGCGGTGGTGGCTGCCGCCGCGTCCCTGGACGCCACCGCCCACCGGCGGGACTCCTCGCTGCGCTGGATCCTGCTGCACCTGGTGGAGGAGACCGCCCGGCACCTGGGTCACCTGGACCTGCTGCGCGAGCAGGCCGACGGCGCCACCGGCGAGGAACCCGCCTGACCACCTCCCGCCGGGGTCCCGGGTCGTCCCGGGAAACTCCCCTCGCGGGTGGGCTCGCCTCGGTAGGGTCCCGACCTCTCGTCCCCGGCGAAGGGTCCCGCCATGTCCACCTCCCGCCCGGCGCGCTGGGGCGCCGCGGTGCTCCTCGCGGGGATCACCGCGTCCGCGTGCGGCGCCGAGCCGGCGTCTCCCGCCTTGGCGTCGGACAGCACGACGTCCCCCTCGGCCACCCCTTCCACGCCGAGCGGTGAGCCTTCTGCCACGCGGGAGGCGTTGCGGTGGAAGGAGGAGCACCTGACGGGTTCCGAGGGCACCTTCACCTGGGACGTCACCGTCCCGCGCGCTGCGGGCCCGGCGGTGGCCGGCGAGGTGAACCGCCGCGTGACCGTCTCCGCGGACCACGTGGTCGAGGCCGCCGCGGCCACCGTGCTCGACGGGGACCCGCCGCGCCTGCTCACGGGGGAGGGCACCGTCACCACCGACGACGGGCGCACCGTGCAGGTGCTGCTGGAGTTCGTCGACTCCACCGAGGGCACCGCCCACCCGACGACGTCCGTGACCACCGTCGTCCTCGACGTCGCGCGCCAGGAACCCGTGGTGCTCGGCGACGTGTTCTCCGACCCGCGCGCGGCGTTCGAGGCGCTCGCCCCCGTGGTGGAGGAGATCGCCGACGCGGCGGGGGAGCCCGTGACCGATCCGGAAGGGCTCGCGCCGGAGGAGGCGAACTGGGCGGCGTGGCAGTCCGGGGAGGACGGGATCACCTTCTGGTTCCAGGACCACCAGCTGGGTGGGCACGGCACCCGGCAGTACCTGGTGCCGTGGGACCGGGTCGAGCACCTCCTGACGCCGGGGGCGCGCGAGCTGCTGGGCCCCGTCTGAGGGAGCTGCTCGTCAGGGTTTGCGGTACCGCCGTCGCCGGTCCCGCGGGGGAGCGGTCGCCACGACCCGGCCCTGCTCGACGAGCTCGGTGAGGTATCGGGTCGTGACGAGGCGGCTGAACCCCAGCGCCGAGGCCAGGTCGGCGACGTGGTGCTCCCGGCCGTCGTCGAGCAGGTCGAGCAACGCCTGCACGCGTTGCTGCTTCGCCCGGGTCGGGGAAGCCGGTGGGGCAGGAGGTCCGCCACCGGCGGGTGCGGTGGTGCGGCCACGCGGGCCGATTGCCCTTTCGTCGACCGCGGGTGTGCGGCGGAGGACCACCCGGAAGCGCGTGAGGCTCGTGCGGAACTCCGGCAGGGGCAGCCCGGCGCGCCGCAGCAGGCCCGACATCACCGCGATCCCGCTGCCGCGGTTCTCGCACACGACCCGGTCGGTGCCCGGCAACGGGACGTCCGCGAGCAGCAGGGCGAGTCGGCTGTTGCGGCTGGAGGAGAGCTCACCGAGCGAGTCGGTGGTGACGGGGCCGAACAGGCCGCCGGGGCTGACGACCTCCAGGCGGTCCGGGTACATCTCCACCTGCACCTGGGTGCCGCGGCTGAGCGGGCCGTAGTCGCGGTGCATGACGGCGTTGACGACCGCCTCCCGCACGGCTTCGACCGGGTAGTCGTAGGTGTCGACGCGCCCGGCGCCGACCACGGTGGAACGCCGGGCCATGTTGCGGACCACGGCGTCGACGGTGTCCTCCACCACGACCGGCAGCGGCCCGGTGAGCGTCTGGTTGTCCAGGAAGCGTGGCCCGTCCACGGGCAGCGAGCCCATGTCGGTGGCGGGGACGTTGACGAAGGAGACGTGCAGCTGGGGGAGGAACTGCTGCGGGTACGTCCCGAGCGTCAGGAGCCCCGCCAGGCTCGGCACCAGGTGCCCCTCGTGGCGGACCAGGACGTTCAGGCGCTGCAGCGCCACGTCCTCGGGGACGTCACGGAACACCCGAGGCTGGCGTCGCCGGACGTGGGCGAGCAGGGCGGCCACGGCGTCGTCGTCGAGGTCCTCGCGCGACGCCCCGGTGGGCTCCACGTCGTGCAGCGGCTGGCCGTGGTTCTCGCGCAGCGCCTGCGTCTCGTAGTCGGTGAGGAGCCGGTCGCCCTCGTGGCTGCGGGTGTAGGAGCCGGCGCGCTCGCCGCGCGCGGTGACCCAGCACGGTTTGCGGTCGGCGGGCAGTTCGGGGACCCGGGCCGCCACGAGCGGGGCGCCGTCGACGTCGACCACGTCGATCTCGAGGCGCAGCGGTGGGGTCAGCTCCGTGGCGGCGGCCTCGTCGAGGAGCCGTGCGGTGCGCGGGGCGTCGAAACCGTCGGCGGGCCGGAACCCGGTGGCTTCGTCCACGCCGAGCAACAGGAGCCCACCCCGGTCGTTGGAGAAGGCGCTCAGCGTCTCGCGGACGCTCCTCGGCAGTCCGCCGGTCGCGGCCTTCGCCTCGACGGTGGCCGACTCGCCGTGCCGGCGCAGCAGCGCGAGCACCGTGCGCACCTCCTCGGGAGTGGGCACGGTGACTCCTCATCTACATCTACATCTACATGGTACGGACTATGTATATGTACCATGTGGGGACGAGGTCTTCCGCTCTCGTCGGACCGGGCGCGCATCATGGGCTCGTGCTCCCCCACACCCCGCCCGCCGACGTGCCCGACCCCCTCCCCGCGGACGTCGTCGCCCGCTACCCGCACCCCTACGCCGTCGTGGACGTCGAGACCACCGGCATGGACGCCTCCGCCGACCGGGTCGTGCAGGTCGCGGTGGTGCAGCTGGCCGCGGACGGGAGCGTGGAGGGTGCGTGGGACTCCCTGGTGGACCCCGGCCGCGACCCCGGCCCCACCCACGTGCACGGCATCAGCGCCGAGATGCTGCACGACGCCCCCGCCTTCGCGGACGTCGCCGGCAAGCTCGCGGACCTGCTCGCCGGGCGGGTGCTCGTCGCCCACAACGCCCCCTTCGACTGGGGTTTCCTGCACGAGGAGTTCAAGCGGACCAGCGCTGAGCACCGGGTGCCGCACTTCCTGTGCACGGTGACGCTGAGCCGGCGGCTGCGCCTGCCGTTGCCGGACCTCACCCTCGCCCGCGTCGCCGCGCACTGGGGCGTGACGCAGGAACGCGCCCACGACGCCGTCGACGACACCCGCGTGCTCACCGAGGTGCTGCGCGCCTCCCTGCGCGAGGCGGCCGAGCAGGGGATCGACCTGCCGCTGGTCCCGTTGCGGCAGAACCCGCCCACCCCGGCGCAGCGGCGCTGGCGGCGCCCGGCCACCGCACCGCGCACCCCCTGCGCGTTCACCGACCCGGGGCGCTGGGTGCCGGACGAGGCGCTGGTGCAGGGCACCAAGGTCGTCTTCAGCGGCGACACGACCACCCCGCGCGAGGACCTCATCGCCCGCTCGATCACCGCCGGTCTGGACGTGATGAACGGCGTCAGCCGCACCACCGGGTTGCTCGTGACCAACGAGCCGGACGCCGGGGTGCGCAAGGTGCTCGACGCGCGCAAGCACGGGGTGCCGGTGGTGGATGAGGAGGCGTTCGAGGCGCTGCTGGCGGGCATCGCGCCGGGGACGCCGAAGAAGGGGTGAGCGGCGTTCGGCAGCGTTGAAGGCCCGCATTTGGTAGCCCAGGAGGGGCGCAGAAGGTAGCGCAGGCCCCTGGCCGGACGACCCGACGCAGTGCGCTCGGCAGACAGGGAGCCACGTCGTGAGGCGGTACGAACCCTCACGGGATGCCCGCTGCGTGGGCCGGCATCGCCGCGCCACGTGCCTTGACAAGATTTCCTGGCATCAGTGAGTCTGGGACCTGTGACAGGAAATCCGGGCAGCCCGGGGGTGCGCCGTGCCGCGACCCCTGCTCAGCTCGGTCAGGCCCTCGCCGACCTGCGCCACGGGGCCGGGATGAACCAGCAGGAGCTCGCCGAGTGGGCCGGGGTGAGCCGGCAGTACGTCAGCCTGTTGGAGACCGGTGAGGTGTCGCTGCAGGTCAAGCGCCTCTTCGACCTCTTCGCCGTGCTCGGGCACGACCTCGCGGTCGTCCCCCGCGGCGCCGGCGCCCCGCGACCGTGAGCCCGCGCACGCCACCCCTGGCCGTGTGGCTGCGCGGCGAGCCGGTCGCGGAACTGGTGGAGGTCCGCAGCCGGCAGCTCAGACTCCGGTACCTGCCGGTGGCGGTCGAACGGTGGGGGAACGGCGCCGTCGTCCTCTCCGCGTCGCTGCCGGTGCGACCTGCCCCGTACAGCGTCGGCAGCACCCGGCCGTTCATCGAGGGGTTGCTGCCCGAGGGCGAGTTCCGCACCGCCGTCGAGCGCACCTTCGACGTTCCCCGCGGTGACGTGGCCCGCCTCCTCGCCGCCATCGGGGCGGACTGCGCCGGGGCCGTCCAGGTGCTCCCGGACGGTGAGCGCCCCGTCGACGACCTCGGCGGCACCGAGCCGCTGGACGCCGGCGGGCTCGAGGAAGCGCTCGCGGCCCTGCCGCAGCAACCCCTCGGCGTGGGTCACGGGGTGCGGCTGTCCCTCGCCGGCCGGCAGGACAAGCTCCTGCTCGCCCGCCGCCCCGACGGTTCGTGGGCGCGCCCCGTCGGTGGCGCCCCCTCGACGCATCTGCTCAAACCCCAGCCGGACACGTTCCCCGGCCTCGTGCAGCTCGAGGCGTTCGGCCTGGCCTTCGCCCGCCACCTCGGCGCCGACACCGCCTCCGCGGAGGTCCTCGAGGTGGCCGGCCGCCCGGTGCTCAGCGTCGCCCGCTACGACCGGCACGTCGGCGCGGACGGACGGGTGGTCCGCACGCACCAGGAGGACTTCTGCCAGGCGTGCGGGCGGCTGCCCGACGAGAAGCACCAGGCCGACGGCGGGCCCGGCTGGCGGGACATCGCCGCCGTCGTGCGGGCGGTGGCCGCCGACCCGCGAGCCGAGCTGCTGGCGCTCGCCCGTGCGCTGCTCACCACGGTGCTCGTCGGCAACGCCGACGCCCACGCCCGCAACTTCTCCCTGCTGCACACCGAGGGCGGCTCCCGGTTGGCGCCGTTGTACGACGTCGTGCCGACCCTGCACCTGGCCCGCACACCCGGCGCCGCGCCGCTGGAGCGCCGGACGGCCATGTCGGTGAACGGCCGGTGGGACGCCGACGGTGTCGACCGCGGCGACGTGCTGGCCGAGTTCTCGTCGTGGCCGCTGCCCACCCGGGCGGTGGAACGACTGCTCGACGAGGTCCTCGAGCGGGCGCTCGAGCCGTCGGTGGCGACGCTGACAGGAGCGCGCAAAGATGTGATCACCGCGATCGCGGCTCGGGCCGATCGGCTCGCCGGTTCGCCCAGGTCCTGACATCACCAGGAGAGGGATATGGTGCACCACACCGGGGCGCCGAGGAGCTCCCGGGTGATGGCGGCACCTGTTCGCTTCCGCAGCATGGTGGGCATCGTCGAGCGAAGTTTTCGGAGCGAGACGGCCGATTCGTCCCCCATTCAGACGCTGGCGAACTGCAGGGGCAGCGAGTGACGTACGTCGACACGCCTGTAGTCCCATAGGAGTAGCAGCAGGTGTTTCGCACTTGGTCAGCTGGCGTTGACGAGCGCCGCCTCGCTGAAGAAGTCCATTGGCATCGCGTGGTGCAGCCGCCACGTGATACCGATGGGTCGCTCGCCCTGGTGCGAGATGTAGTCGGCCGGCCCGAGGAACAGGTACGGCTCGGCGCCCAGGTCGCCCTGCTTGCGCTGCCGCGCGAAGAGCAGCACGTGAGTGCCCATCGCGCGGTGGTTCAGGTAGCGCTGGCCCGTCGGTGAGGCGACCGTCGTGCGTGACTGCGACTCCCAGTGGAACAGCTCCCGCGTCAACGGGTAGTCGCGGTACATCGTCGTCGGGGAGTAGTCGGCTTCGGACTTCGTCAGGGTGATGAGCAAGGCGTCGACGCGCCGCTCGGGCGCCCAGACGACACCTTCGCGGAACGACATCGGCGGGCGAGCGGTAGTGGCGACATCGAGCGCGCTGACGATCTCGTCGCGGGAGTAGCGGGCGTGGACGCTGAGCGGCAGGTCGGCGAGCTCGCCGGTGAGCGGCGTCGTCGGGTGCCGGGCCGCGTCGAAGGCGATGTCGATGAGCTGGCTCAGCTCGTCGCGCACCGCGGGTTCCGCGCGCAAGCTGTCCAGAACTGCGCTCACGTCACCCGGGGCGCCGGAGGGCCACAGGCTCGCCGCGAGCATCCCGGCGAGGTGGCGCTCGATGGGGGAGAGGGCGTCGGCGGTCACGTCGTCGCTGAGCAGCCGGTGGTAGGCGTCGCGGCGCATCCGGTCGTCGACGTGGGTGACGGCGCGCACCCGCTTCAGCAACGCGGTCTCCGCGGGGCCGGCCGGCCGCGTCTCCGTCCCGGCGCGGCGGCGCAAGTCCGTCCACGAGCGGTTGCTGCCGAGCAGCTCCCGCACGCTGAGCCCGCTGGCGGTGAGGAACCCGGCGATGCTGCTGCTCGGGTGCGTCCGCACTTCGCTGACGAGCGCGGGGGTGCGCGGACTGAGCTGGCGCTTGATGCTCGTGACGACGCGTTCCTGCACCACCTCGTCGAGGACGATGGAGCACCCCGCGGGCAGGAAGGGGAACCCCTGCTCGGCCTGGTGCTGCAGCGCGCCGCGGCTGACACCGGTGAGCGCGCGGAAGCGGGTGTCGAAGCGGAAGTCGGCGTTCTGGTGGCCGACGAAGTCCAGCGCGGTCAGCACCGCCTTGCCGGGGGAGGTGCGCAGACCGCGGCCGAGCTGCTGCAGGAAGATGGTCGAGGACTCCGTGGGCCGCAGGAAGAGGACGGTATCCACCTGTGGAACGTCGACGCCCTCGTTGTAGAGGTCGACGGCGAAGAGGATGCGCACATCACCCTCCTTCAACCGCCGCAGCGCCGCCGTCCGCTCCTCGGGGGTGCTGCTGCCGCTGACGGCCAGCGCATCGATGCCCGCCTCGCGGAAGACGCGCGCCATGTAGTGCGCGTGCTCGACGCTGACGCAGAAGCCGATCGCCCGCATCGAACCCACGTCGCCCACCCGGCGGCGCAGCTCCCGCAGCACCAGGCGTGCCCGGGCGTCGTCGCCGGTGTAGAGGCTCGTCAGGCCCTCGACGTCGTAGCGTCCGCGACGCCAGGTGAGGTCGCGAAGATCGGTGCCGTCGTCCACGGCGAAGTAGTGGAACGGCACGAGCAGGTCGTCGGCCAAGGCGTCCCACAACCGCAGCTCCGCCGCGGTGCGCCCGCCGAAGAGCGCGAGCACGTCCTGACCGTCGGCGCGCTCCGGCGTCGCCGTGAGCCCCAGCAGCTCGAT
This sequence comes from Kineococcus esterisolvens, assembly GCF_050871405.1. Classification (NCBI taxonomy): domain Bacteria; kingdom Bacillati; phylum Actinomycetota; class Actinomycetes; order Kineosporiales; family Kineosporiaceae; genus Kineococcus; species Kineococcus esterisolvens. The sequence continues at coordinate 32,968 of NZ_JBJLRI010000030.1, read as the reverse complement.
CGGCTCCAGCCGGTCGAGGATGCGCTGGTAGCTGCCGGCGCTGGCGTGGTGGCACTCGTCGAGCACGACGACGTCGTACTGGTGCGGGTCCAGCCTGTTGAGGAGGTCGGCGTTCAGCGACTGTACGCTGGCGAAGACGTGTCGACCCCGGCGCGGGCGCTCCCCGCCGACGAGCAACTCCCCGAACGCGCCGTCGCCCAGCACCTCCCGGTAGGTGCGCCGCGCCTGCTCCAACAGCTCCCGGCGGTGGGCGACGAACAGCAGCGTCAGGTCGCGCCCGTGCTGCTCGCGCAACTGCCGGTAGTCGAAGGCGGCCAGGACGGTCTTGCCGGTGCCGGTGGCCGCGACGACGAGGTTGCGGTGCCGGTCGTGCAGTTGCCGCTCCCCGGCGAGCTGCTCGAGCATCTCCTGCTGGTGCGGGCGCGGGATGACCTCCAACCCCGACAAGTCGACGGATGTCCCCGGTCCGCGTTGTCCGCCGGCCTCGGCGAGCGCGGCATCCAGTCGGTCGCCGTCGCGCGCCGGTACGTACTTCTCGAAGGTGCTGCTGGCCCAGTAGCTGGTGAAGGTCGCGTCGAACTTCTCCAGCAGCGGCCGGTTCGCCACCGCCGAGAGCCGCACGTTCCACTCCAGCCCGTCCAGCAGCGCGGAGCGCGACAGGTTGGAGGACCCCACGTAAGCGGTGCTGAAGCCGGTGTTGCGATGCACCACCCACGCCTTCGCGTGCAGCCGGGTGCGGGTCGTCTCGTAGATGACCTTCACCTCGGCGCCGAACTCATCCACGAGGGCGTCCACGGCTCGGCGCTCCGTCGCTCCCATGTACGTCGTCGTGATGACCCGGAAGGGCACGCCGCGGTCCTTGAGGTCCCGAAGCGCGCTCTCCAGCAGCCGCAGCCCCGACCACTTGACGAAGGCGCACAGCAGGTCGACGCGGTCCGCGCTGGCCAGCTCCGCCCGCAGCTCCGCCGCGAGGCTCGGGTCGGCAGTGCTGTTCGTCAGCAGGGCCGCCTCCGACAGCGGGGTCGCTGGCCGCACCGTCGACGGCTGCGTCAACGCGCGCCGTCGGTGCGCCGCGAGGAGCTGTTGAGGTGCCCCCTTCTCGTCGGGGACGGGAACCGCGCCGTGCTCGCCTAGGACACCCAGCAGGGCGCCCACCAGGGTGAGCCGCCCCGTCTGGTCAGTCGTCGCCTCCAGCGCGCGCTGGACGATCGAGCTGACGTGACGGGCGAGGACGTGTGGTGCATCGGCGTCGTCGACGCCGCGGACGACCGTCGCCCAGTCCTCGGCGCGGGCCAGGGTTACGGCCAGGTCGGTGGCCACCAGGCTCTCGTGCAGTCCCTCTGCGAGGTCCATGGTTGACGACGCCCACTCCGCGCTCACGGCGACACCTTCTCAGACGATGGTCATCCAGGTGGTCGGATCGCGTGTCCTCCCACCGCGTACAGCGGCACCGCGGCAGTTGACGCCTGTAGCTTGTGACCGCGGCCCGACTGGCTTCCACCGCCCATGCATTGGCTGGGCACAGGACACGCCCCCACCCGCACGAGACTTCGTGCTGCCTTGGGGATGTCCTGTGTCGTTGGTCCGTCGTTCCGCCGCTCAGCTCAAGGACGAGCTGCCCACCGGCTCCGTCGTGGAGGCGCTCATCGAGCAGATGCTCTACACGGCAGGCCACGGGCCCAGTCCGAGCGAGCGAGCCTCGTGGGAGAAGAGCCTGCCGGTGCTCGCCGCCGACCTCGTCGAGGCCGGGCTCGGGGACGTCGAGGTGCTGCTCGAACACCGGTTGCCGCTGACGTCGAAGCGCACGGACGTCGTGCTCGCCGGTGTGCATCCGACCACGGGCCGGTCCTCCTACGTGGTGGTCGAGCTGAAGCAGTGGAGTGCTGCGCACCGCTTCGAAGGCAACCCCGACCTCGTCGTGGTGCCGGGCATGGCGGGTCCGCCGAAGCTGCACCCGGTCAAGCAGGTGCGCGGGTACGTCGAGTACCTGCTCGACTTCACCCGTTCCCTGGAGTTCGCGCAGGACGCCGTCGCCGGCGTCGCCTACCTGCACAACGCCACCCAGCCCGGAGCGGTCGCGGAGCTGGGCGACTACACGATGGACCGGGCGGGCCGGCTCTTCACGGGTGCTGAGAGCGGCGCGTTGCGCGACTACCTCCGCACCCGTCTCGCGCCGGGAGTTTCCGGTGCGTTGGCGGCGGACGAGCTGCTCGGGTCGAAGGTGGCACCGTCGCGGCAGCTGCTCGAGGTCGCCGCCGATGAGATCCGGGACCGTGAGCAGTTCCGCCTCGTCGGCGAGCAGCAGGAGGCGGTGGACCTCGTGCTGCACCAGGTGAAGCAGGCGAAGGCCGGCAACAGCAAGCGCATCGTCCTCGTCACCGGTGGGCCCGGCAGCGGCAAGAGCGTCGTCGCGCTCTCCCTGCTCGGCGAGTTGTCACGCAAAGGCCAGACCGTCCTGCACGCCACGGGTTCGCGCTCCTTCACGCAGACGTTGCGCAAGGTCGCCGGGAAGCGGGCACCGAAGGTGCGATCCCTGTTCAAGTACTTCAACGACTTCATCGTCGCGGAACCCAACGACCTCGACGTCCTCATCCTCGACGAGGCGCACCGCATCCGTGAGACGTCGGCGAGCCGGTGGACGCCCGCGGCTCACCGGACGGGGCGTCCTCAGGTCGAGGAACTCATCGCCGCCGCACGGGTACCGGTGTTCCTGCTTGACCAGCACCAGGTCGTCCGGCCGGGGGAGATGGGCTCGAAGGAGGAGATCACCCGGCACGCGCAGCGCCTCGGGCTGGACGTTCTCACCGTGGAGCTGGACGCGCAGTTCCGCTGCGGTGGCAGCGCCGAGTACGTGCGCTGGGTGCAGCGGCTGCTCGGCCTCGACGACGCCGATGTGGAGGACTGGGCCGGTGACGACACCTTCGAGGTGGTCGTCGCGGACACCCCCGAGGAGATGGAGCAGTTCCTCGCCGCCAAGCGTGAGGAGGGGTACTCCGCGCGCATGTCCGCCGGGTACTGCTGGCCGTGGAGCAAGACGCCTTCCCCGGGCGGCGGCCTGGTGCCCGACGTGCGCATCGACGACTGGGCGCGGCCGTGGAACGTCCCCGGCGACCGCGCCGTCGGTGACGCCCCACCCGCGGCGCTGTGGGCGACCGAACCTGGAGGCTTCGGGCAGGTCGGCTGCATCTACACCGCCCAGGGCTTCGAGTACGACTGGAGCGGCGTCATCATCGGGCCGGACCTGCTGTGGCGGGACGGCCGGTTCGTCAGCGATCGCTCCGCCAACAAGGACCCAGACTTCCGCAACCGCACCCGGGTCAGTGACGCAGACTTCGATCGGCTCGTGCGCAACGTCTACAAGGTGCTGCTCACCCGCGGCATGGTCGGGACGGTGCTCTACGCCACCGACGAGGAGACGCGGCGGCAACTGCGGCATCTCATGTCGAAGGGTTGATCGACTTCGCGCCGTAGTCAAGGTTGTTGCTCAACCTTGACTACGGCGTCAGCATCCCTCATGTCGTAGGCCCTGTCGGGGTCCTGATCCAGTCACGGCAGTCCGGGACCCCGCTGCGAGAGCGTCAGCCGTGCTGCTGCCGGCGCTTCACCCGTGAGCCCGTCGGTCGTGCCCGTCGATCCAGCGCAGTACGCGCGTGGTGCGTGAGCGTGGCGGGGGCAGTAGCGCAGCCCTCTCCCGCAAGGTCTCGCACGAGACGAAGCCCACCTCGATCAGCGCGGAGACGAACTCGTAGTCCTTCATGCGTGCTGCGACGAGCTTGGCGATCGCGAGGTCGTGCGCCTCCAGGCAGTGCGCCCGCCCCGGCGCGCTGGACCGGCTCTCCCACACGACGACTCGCTCGCGCCAGCCCTCGGGCAGGACCGCGGTGCTCACGGACACGCCCTGAGCGTAGTAGCCGTACATCTGGTGGAAGCCGCTGTCCTCGCCGATGGCGCCGTCGACCGCATCGGACTTGCGGTTGTCCGGATCGTCCCAGAAGGCGACGTCCGCCTCCACCGAGCCGATCACCGGATCGGGCAGGTCGTCCTCGTCGAAGGACCCCAGGATCGACTGCGAGCCGATCACCACGACGTCGGGATCGTCGGCGATCTGGCTCGCCGCCCGCAGGATGTGAGCCAGGTGCGCGCGCTTCACTCCGCGCCCCACGGCGAGGACGCCGAGGAGTGCTGGGCGAAGGCCTCGCGCACGCGCCTGCGCTCCTCCTCGGACAGCACGGCGGCGAAGGGCGAGTTCTGGCGCAGCTCTCGCGCCCGCGGGGACGGGGAGGTCAGGGCCGTCAGGACGCCCTCGACGGGCCCGTCGAGCAGGTCCGCCCACTCCGCCAGCCACTTCGCCACCTGCCCTCGCGAGTGGCGCTCACGCAGCACGGCCAGGTTGGCGCGCGCCTGCGCGATCGTGGTCTCCGGGTCGGTGACCAGGTGGCCGGCGACGGCGTGCGCCAGCCACAGGCTGCGGCGCTGGTCCCGGCTCAGGCGCGCGCCCGTGGCGCGCAACGCCTCCACGTCAGCGCGGCGCACCCGGCGGTGCACGCCCGTCGTCGTGTGGGGCAGGTCGCCGCGCTCGCACAGGTTGACGACGTGCTGGCGCGAGACGCCGAGGAGGCGCGCGGCCTCACCGGTGGTCAGCCACTCATCGCTGACCGAGGACCGGGTGTCCTCGAAGACGGCGGTACGCATGGGGAGAAGGTAGGGGGTGAAACACAACAGACACAATATCAGTGCGCGATGGTTGCGCTTTTAGCGGCTCAGCGGGGCACGGATCGCTGTGCGTGCGTCGGTGCGGCGATGACCCTGGTGGTCCTCGTCGTCCGAGCGGCGTGCCGTCCGGGCGCGCGCACGCCGGCTGTCAGCCCTCGCGGTGCGCGGTGAGCGTCAGCCGCCACGTGAGCTGGCCGCCGGCGTCGAGCACTCCGGTCTCCCCGGCGCCCGCGGTCGCCAGGTCCGCGGTCGCGCCGAGCAGCGGCTCGACGCCCACGGACCGGTAGGGCGCCGCCTGCGGCCACCCGCGGAGGTTGCGCCACACCACGAGGGACACCGGACCGGTGCCGCGCAGCACCTGCCACCGCAGGGACAGCCGCTCGACGCCATCGAGGATGTCGAGGCGGTCGGTGGCGACGACGGCGCAGCGGGCGGTGCCGTCGTCCGCACCGAGCACGTCGAGCGGGACGCCGGCGCCGTCGGGCCAGGTGGTGCGCACGGACCGGCCGGGCGCCGGCTGGTCGAGCACGGTCACGCCCGGCGCGCCGGGGATGACGAGGCGGGCGGCGGGGGAGAGGTCGAGGAGGGCGTGCACGGCGTGCAGCACGTGCGCGCCGGGTGGGCCGGTCACCTCGTAGGCGGCGACCACGGCCCCGTCCTGCACGGACAGCGAGCGCCGCAGCGACAGCGCTCCCGTCCGCACGGACGCGCGGCCCGGCCCTTCGGTGGTCCACGCCTGCGACCACACGTCGCCGTGGTCGGGTGTGCCGCGCAGGGTGGGGAAGCACTCCTCCACCCCGCCCGCGTCGACGAACGCGTCACCGGGGCGCACGGCGGTGCGGGCCGCTGCGGGCGCGGCGGGGTTGCACCAGAGCCACTCCCGTTCGGGCGTGCGCAGGGACGTCCACCGCCCGCCGTGGGCGTCGTCGGTTTCCACGAGGAGCGGGCGCGGGCGCCAGGTGCTCACACGCGGTCCAGCACGATCACGTCGCAGTCGCCGCGCGACCACGTCACCACCAGCCCGTCCTCCACCCGGACCGTGGAACCGTCCGAGCGGGAGCGCAGCAGCGTCCCGGTGGGCAGGTCGCCCAGCGGCACCCGCCAGGCGGTGGGGCGGCCAGGCCGCGCCCACGCCAGCAGGACCACCGCCTCCTCGCCCGTGTACTGCACCGCGTACGCGGCATCTGCGGGGGTGCCGTGCCGGCGCACCAGGCCGCCGTGCAGGACGTGCCGCACCGAGCGGTGCAGCGCCACCAGTTCGCGCACCCGCTCCCGCTGCTCGGGGCTCCAGCGCAGCAGATCCCCGCCCAGGCCCATCACCCCGGCCATCGCCACGACGCACCGGAAGTCGACGCTGACGCGCTCGCGGTCCAGCACGTCCGGCTCGTCGGTCACCCACGAGCTCATCACCCACGCCGGGTGGGCGGACAGGAACCCGTGCTGCACGGCCAGCCGGTCGCGCGGGCCGGTCTCGTCGCTGGGCCACACCACGTCGGTACGGACCAGCACCGCCAGGTCGATGCGGCCGCCGCCGCCCGCGCACGCCTCCACGGTGACGTGCGGGAACTCCTCCCGCAGCGCATCCAGCACGCGGTGGTAGGCCTGCGTGTGCCGCCAGGACCAGTCGTCCCCGCCGGGCACGGCGGCGCCGCCGTCGGTGATCGCGCGGTTCATGTCCCACTTCAGGTAGCTGATCCCGTAGCGGGTCAGCAGCCGGCGCAACTGCGCCAGCACCCACGCCTCCACCTCCGGCCGGCCCAGGTCGAGGACGAGCTGGTGGCGCAGCCGCACCGGGTCCCGGCCCGGCGCGCGGTGCACCCACTCGGGGTGGGCGCGGAACAGGTCGCTGTCCTCGTTGACGGCCTCCGGCTCCACCCACAGCCCGAACCGCAGGCCGCGCTCGCGCACGCCCGCGACCAGCGGCTCCAGCCCGCCGGGGAACTTGGCCTCGTCGACGTCCCAGTCGCCGAGCCCGGCGCGGTCGCAGGTGCGGCCGCGGAACCAGCCGTCGTCGACGACGAAGACCTCCGCGCCCAGGTCGGCGGCCACCTCGGCCAGTGCGAGCTGGTGCTCCACCCGCACGTCGAAGCCGGTGGCGTACCAGGAGTTCGCCACCACCGGCCGGTGCTCGGGGCCGGTGGAGCGGGCCAGGGTGCGCTGGTACGCGTGCCACGCCTGCGCGGCCTCGTCCGGGCCGCCGGGCACCCACAGCCCGGCCAGCTGCGGGGTGGTCACCGACCCGCCCGGCGGCAGCGTCACCACGCCCGCCTCGTCGTCGGGGCCGCCGGCCACGCGCACGTGGTCGGTGAACGGCACGGCCTCCACCTGCAGCCGCCACGACCCGCTCCACGCCAGCGCCACCGCGTACGTGCCGGCGTCCCGGTCGTCGCGGGCGCGGACGGTGACGACGGGGGAGGCGCCGTGCGAGGTGATGCCCTGCCGGCTGCCCAGGCTGAACGTCCCGACCGGCAGGTCCACGACGGCCTCGGTGAACTCCCGCGACCACGCGCCCGTCAGCGTCCCGACGCGCGCGCCCGGCCCGACCGGCGGAGTGAACGCGCCGCCCCAGCAGCGCAGTAGCTCCACCGCGTGCGGGGAGCGGTTGCGCACCACCGCGTGCTTGGTGACCACGTCGTGGGCGGTGCTGCTGCGCAGCACCAGCTCCACGTCCACCTCGGCGACCTCGTCGGTGAACGGCGCGCGCAGTTCGTGCACCTCTCCGCCGACCGTCAGCGTCACCTCGCCGGCGGCGCGCAGCCGGACACCGCGCAGCCCGTCGGCGCGGCGGGCGACGAGCTCGGCGGCGTGCGCGGAGCGGGTGCCCAGCGCGGTGGCCTCCAGCGGCAGCAGGTCCAGCGGCGTCTCGAAGGACGTGCGCCGCGGCGCCGGGGCCGGCTGCGCACCGTCGCGGGCGCCCCAGTGCACGCGCACCAGACCCGCCCCGTCCGGGGCGAGCGCGACGACGTGCTCCCCGGAGCGGGTCGGCAGCGTCCACGGGCCGCTCACTTGTTCGAGCCGACCAGCAGCCCGGAGACGAACTGCTTCTGGAAGAGGAAGAACACGACCGCGGTGGGGATCGCCGCGACGAGCGAGGCCGCCGCGATGACGTTCCACGCGCTGGAGTACCCGCCCATGAGGTTCAGCAGCGCCGCCGTGATCGGGAACTTCGACTCCGAGCGCAGGACCGTCAGCGCCCAGATGAGGTCGTTGAAGATCCACGTCGTGGCCAGGGCCGCCAGCGCCGCCATCGCCGGGCGGCTCAGCGGCAGGACGATCCGCAGGTAGATGCGCCCCGCGCCCGCCCCGTCCAGGCGGGCGGCCTCGAACAGCTCCTCCGGCAGCCCTCGCATGAAGCCGTGCAGCACGAAGGTGTAGAAGCCGATGCCGAAGCCCACCTGCACCGCCACGAGCGCGAAGAGGGTGTCGGCGATGCCGAGGGACTCGCTGATGCGCGCCACCGGCACGAGCAGGATCTGCGGTGGCAGCAGGTTGCCGGCCAGCATCGCCAGCAGGATCGTCTTGCGGCCCGGGATCGTGAAGCGGCTCAGCGAGTACGCCGCCCACGACGACAGCAGCAGCGAGGCCAGCACGGCGCACGCGGTCACGGTGATGCTGTTGCCCAGCGCCCGCACCAGCCCACCGCCGCTGAAGGCCGTGGTGAAGCCGTCGAGCGTGAAGGACGCCGGCAGCGCCGCCAACCCGCGGGCGGCGATGTCGTCGAAGGAGCGGAACGCGATGAGCCCGACGTAGGCGACGGGACTCAGCCACAGCAGGGTCAGCGGCACCATGACCACGTGCAACCACGGCGAGCGGGCTCGCCGTGGCCGCCGCGGTCGCGGTGTGGCGGCGCTGCCGGGGGCGAGGGTGGTGGCGGTCACGACTGCTCCTCCGCGCGGGCCTGGCGAGCCAGGTAGGTGATGATGAAGCCGATCGCCAGGACGAAGATGACGACCGCGATCGCCGAGGCGTAGCCGAGGTTCCCCGACGTGAACGCCTGCTGGAACATGTACGTGCTCAGCAGCTGCGTCGTGTTGTAGGGACCACCACGGGTCATCGCCCACACGATGTCGAAGGTGCGCAGCGAGTCGATGACGGTGACCGCGAAGACCACCGTGTTCACCCCGCGCAGCTGCGGCATGACGATGTGCCAGAAGCGTTGCCAGGCGCTCGCGCCGTCGACCGCCGCGGCCTCCTCCAGCGTCGCGTCGCAGCCCTTCAGCCCGGCCAGGTACAGCACCATGATGTAGCCGACCTGCCGCCACACCGCGGCCACGAGGATCGCCGCCAGCGCCACGTCCGGGTCGGCCAGCCACTGCCGCTGCAGCGAGCCCAGCCCCACCGCCTCCAGGCCGGCGTTCACCGGGCCGCCCGGCTGGTACATGACCCGCCAGAACAGGCCGGTCACCGCCATCGAGACGACCATCGGCAGGTAGATCGCGCTGCGGTAGAAGCCCACCCCGCGGCCGGGCTTGTTGAGCGCCACCGCCAGCGCCAGGCCGCCCACCACGGACAGGACGCCGAAGCCGAGCACCCAGAGCGCGTTGTTGGTCAGGGCCGTGCGGAAGATCGGGTCCTCGGCCAGGTCGGTGAAGTTCTGCAGGCCCACGGGCTCGGCCGGGCTGATGCCGTCCCAGCGGGTGAGCGAGAGGGAGAAGGAGTTGGCGGCCGGCCAGAAGACCCAGAACAGCTCCACCGCCAGCGGCAGCAGCAGGAAAACCCACACCAGCAGCGGCACCCGCCGCAGCCGGGCGCCCAGCGAAGGGCCGCCCGGCCGGGCGGGGCCGCGGGCGCCGCTGGCGGGACGGGGGCCGTCGGGCCCCCGCCGCGCCGGCCGCGCCGCGGCCCTCACGTCGCTGCTCACTGCCCGAAGACCCCCTCCGCGGCCCGCTGCCACTCCTCCAGGATCCGGTCGCGCGAGCCCGGGTCGGCGAGGAACTGCGTCAGCGCGGTGTCTGCCGTCGTCTGCAGCGCGTCGGAGGAGTCGCGGTTGAAGAACTGGGTGATCTCCTCCGTGGAGTTGAGCAGCTCGATGCCCTTCTGAACCAGCGGGCTGAACTGCGAGGTGTCGACGTCCGGGGACGTCGGCAGGTTGGAGGACCCGGACTGCTCGATGAAGGCCTGCTGCTGCTCCGGGGCGGCCAAGTAGGACAGGAAGGCGATCGTGGCGTCGGGGTCGGAGGTGCCGGCCGCGGCGAAGTAGCCGTCCGTCGGGGCCTCCTCGGCCGTCGGCACGTCCGGGTCGATCACCGGGACGGAGAAGAAGTCCAGGTCGTCGCGCTGGTCCTCGGGGAAGTACTGGGTGACGAAGGCACCGATGAGGTACATGCCGGCCTGGTCCTGCGCCATCGGCACGGACGCGTCCTGCGCCGAGTACGAGCCCATGTTCGGGTCGAAGTAGGGGATGAGCCGCTCGTACTGCTCCATGACCGCGACGACCTCCGGGTCGGTGAAGGAGTGCTCCCCGGCCAGCAGTTCGCGGTGGTACTGCGCCCCGTTGATGCGCAGGTCCAGGTAGTCGAACCAGCCCGACGCCATCCACGGGGTGGAGCCGATGCCGTTGGCCAGCGGCGCCACACCCTGGCCGGAGAGGTTCTCGCACAGCGCGAGGAACTCGTCCCACGTCGTCGGCGGCTGCACGCCCCAGCGCTCGAAGGCGCTCTTCTTGTAGAAGACCGACCACCAGTAGTAGTTGGTGGGGACGAAGATCTGGGTGCCGTCGTCGGCGCTGGACAGGTTCTTCAGCGCCTCGGAGAAGCCCGCGCACGCGCCGTCGCCCTCCCACATGCTCGACACGTCCAGCAGCAGGCCCTGGGCGGCGTAGTCGCGGGCCACCGACCCGGCGTACCAGCTCATGACGTCCGGCGGGTCGTTCGAGCGCAGGTAGTTGGTCAGCTGGGCGCGGAACTGCTCGGTGGCGACCGAGTTCATCGTCACGTCGCCGTCGTAGCTCTGCACGATCGCCTCGAGGGCGGCCTTGGGGGCGGTGTCCTGGATGGAGTTCTGGAAGACGATGCCGCCGCCGCCCCCTCCACCGCCGGCGGCCGCGCCGCCAGACCCGCCGGAGCCGCTGGTGCCGACGCAGCCGGTCAGCAGGCCGGCGCCGCCGAGGCCGGCCGTGGCCGCGAGCAGGCTGCGCCGCGAGAGTCGGGAGTTCATCGTCGAACCTCCTGTGCGCCGTCGTCGGCGCGGTCGTGGTGGGTGGTGCCAGGCTGATCGGGCTGATCGGGCTGATCGGTGGGGGTGGTGCCGGTCAGGAGGGCCGCGCACTCGCGCTGCAGGGCGACGTCGGCCCACATGCTGTGCTGCGGCGCGGCGTTGGAGCAGACCACGGCGCCCCACGCACCGAGGCGGTGCGCCTCGCGCACGGCGCGGCGGCACAGTTCCGCGCCGACCGGTCCCTCCTCGAAGCGCCCGCGCTTGGGGGTGTAGCCGACGTACCCCTCGCCCAGCACCAGCGGGACCCCGCGCGCCGCGGCCCAGTCGGCGGCCACCTCCAGCCACAGCGTGAGCTTCTGCTCCACCGCCAGGCGGTGCTCACCCCAGCGCTCGTACAGCCAGCGGTCGAAGGCCTCCGGGTCGCACCAGTCGTGCACGTACACCTCGGGCAGCGAGACGACCGTGGCGTCCAGCTTCCAGGCGTTGTCCTCGCCCGGTCCCCAGTCGGCCACCTCGGGCGCGCCCGGGCGCAGCAGCGGGGCCGCCCGCTCGCGGGAGAACTCCTCCACCGGCCCGCGCAGGCCGAACACGTCGATGAGCTCCTGCAGGTTGCCGTAGGCGTAGGGGTGTACGACGAGGACCTCGGCGCTGGGCGGGACCGCGCTCAGCGCGCCGACCGGCACCCCGGCGTAGTTCACCGTGCACAGCCGGTCGGGGTGGCGCTGCTTGAAGCGGCGGATCCCGCGCTCCAGCCTGTCCGTCAGCGCCGGCACCGCCGCCTCGCCGCGTTCCACGCCCAGGCCGTCGACGAGGAAGCCGATCTGGACCTCGTTGTGCAGCTCGGTGAACAGCACCCGCTCGTCCAGGCCCTCGGCCACCAGCAGGTCGATCAGGTCGGCGTGCGCGTCGGCCAGCACCTCCGCGCGCTCGTCGGGGCCCACCGCGTGCAGGGCCTCGTACCAGTCCGGGTCGAGCGCGAACGACGGCGACTGCTGGTACTCCCAGCTGGAGACGATGACGTGCACGCCGTGGCGCTGCGCGGCGCGGAAGAACGCCAGCGTGTGCTCGCGGGCGTCGATCGTCGTCTCGTGCGCCACGTCGTACCAGCGCACGCCCTGCCCGTACTCCCCGCCGAGCGGACCGAGCCGCAGCGCGGAGGTGTCCACGCCGGAGCGGAACAGCAGGAACGGCATCGCGCAGATCCGCACCGCGTTGTAGCCGCGCTCCACCGCCTGCGCGAAGGCGGCGTCGAGGTCCTCGAACGGCTCGCCCGGCCCGGTGCGCACGTACCAGGAGAAGTCCCACAGGCTGATGACGAGCTTCTCCGGCGCACCGGCCGGCAGGCTCCGCGTCGCGGTCACCGGGCCACCTCCTCGATCCGGGTGACGGGTCCACCGGGCACGGCGGCGGGCGCGGTGTCGGGCTCGGTGGCGGGCACGCCCAGCAGCTGCGGGTGGGTGGCCAGGGCGTGCGCCAGGTCGGCCGCGTGCCGGCTGGTGGCCAGCCGCGGGTCGGCCAGCAGTTCGCGGGCGCGCCCGGCGTCGCCGTCCAGCAGGGCCAGCTGCGCGTCGAGCACCACCACCCGACGGTCGCGCACCACGAGCGGGTCCTCCTCGAACAGCAGCAGGTCCGGCAGCGAGGTGGCGAAGTAGTCGACCACCGGCGCCGCCGCGGCGAACGCGTCGCGGAAGCGGCGCAGCGAGGCGGTCAGCGGCCCGTCGTCGCGGCCCAGCCGGCGCAGCGCCAGCACCGAGGAGAACGTCGCCTCGCTGTGCTCCTGCGTGCTCATCCCCAGGAAGTCCCCGCGGTGCTCGGCGGCCGCCTCCCACGCCGCGCGCGCCGCGCCCGCGTCGCCGGTCGCGGCGAGCGCGTCGCCCAGCAGCAGGTGCAGCTGCGCCGTCGCCGCGAGCGGGTGCCGTGCCTCGCCCAGGCACGCCGGGCTGTCCAGCGCCGCCCGCAGGTGCGCCACGGCTGCGGCCGGGTCGTCCGCGAGCGCCTCCAGGGCCAGGCGGGTCCGGGCTCGCTCCCACGCGGAGAGCACCTGACCCTCCCCGCCCTCCCACGGTTGGAACGTGCGGGTGGTCAGCAGCTGCACGGCCCGCGCCGCGCCGCCGGTGCTGACCAGCAGGTGCGCGACCTCCACGAGGGCGTCGTCGCGCTGCTCGGCCAGGTCCCAGCGATCCCGCCAGCGCGCCAGCCGCTGCTGCGGGGTCAGGCCGCGCAGCGCGTCCAGCTGGTCCACCTCGAAGCGCAGCCGCGCCTCGTCCGGGGCGGCCTCCTCCGCCCGCGCGTACGCCGCGCGGGCGGCCTCGAGGTCGCGGTGGTCGTTGACCAGCGCCAGGCCCAGGTTGCGGTGCGGCACCGGGTCGCCCGGTGTGCCCGCCGCGCCGGCCCGCCAGTCCGCGACGGCGTCGGCGTGCCGGCCCGCCGCGTACAGCCAGTGCCCGCGCAGGGTGCGGGCCCGCGGGTCGGCGGCCGAGGCGCTCAGCGCGGCCACGTCCTCGCGGCGGCCGGGGAAGCACCACGTGGTGTCGCGCGCCGCGGCGTCGGCGCGCGCAGCGGCCGCCTGCGCGGTGCGGCCGAGCCGGTCCAGCACCAGGGCCCGGTGGTGCGCCAGCAGGGGGCCGGCCGCCGGTTGCCCCGCCGCGCGCAGCGGCTCGCGCTCCTCGGCCTCGTCGAGGACGCGCAGCGCGTCCTCCAGCTCCCCGGCGCCGGCCAGCTCCAGCGCCACGTCCAGGCAGGTCTGCGCGTCGGCGCTGGCGGGCAGGCCGTCGAGGTGGCGCAGCCACGCGTCCAGCGGGTCCAGGGCGCGCGCGGCGGCCAGCACGTCCTCCGCGTCGGACGCGGCGGCGCCGAGCCGCCGCCGGCACACCACCTCCAGCGCGGCGGCCTGCAGGTGCTCCGGCTCCACCCGGCGCACGTCGGCCAGCCGGTGCAGGGCGGCCTCGGTGCGCCCGGCGCGCGCGTCCAGCCGCGCCATCCGGTACCCGGCCGGTCCCCGCCACGCCCGCGCCCACGACGCGCGCCCGTACGCGTCGTAGGCGTCGTCCTCACGCCCGCGGGCCTCCAGGACCACGCCCAGCAGGTACAGCGCGGTGGTGTCCCGCGGCGTGGGGTGGCGGGAGGTCAAGCGGTCCACCGCGCGGCGCAGCAGCTCCTCGGCCTCCTCGTCCAGGCCGGCGCGGTAGGCGCGCACCGCCAGGCCCACCAGGCTCGGCACGTGCCCGGGGTCGCGGGCCAGCGCCTCGCGCCAGTACGGCTCCGGGGAGCGGGTGGCGTGCCGGTAGAGCTCCAGGTGCTCGGCGGTCAGCGCCAGCTCCTCCACGCTCGCCACCTCCCGCGGCGCGGGAGGTTCGGTGGCGGGGCCGGGGACCTCCCCGATCCCCGCGCGCTCCTCGGCGGTGCTCCAGCGCACCAGCTCCCGGCCCTCGTGGACGACCGAGACCTCCACGTCCGGCGACCCCGCCCCGTCGGCCGGCACCTCGTGCACGCGCAGCAGCGCCGCCGAGGGGTCCAGGTCGACCGTCTCGCTCGCCACGACCCGCCCGCCGGCGCGCAGCTCCACCCGCACCCCGGCACGGGGGCGGGTGACGACGACGGCCAGCCGGACGCGTGCGACACCCTCCTCGCGGCGCAGGCTGACGGCCGCGTCGACGCTCGCCCGGTCCAGCGGGCCGCTGTGCCGCACCGGGTACCAGCACTGGGTGAACACCTTCGTCTCCCCGGGCGCCAGCACCGAGAAGTCCGGCTGGTTGTCGGTGAACACCCCCGCCATCAGCTCCACGTAGTGCGCGCCGTCGTCGGAGAGGTTCGCGTCCCACGCGTGCCCGAAGGGGGAGTTCCCCCACGTCCACTGCTTCTTGCCGACGGCGACCTGGTGGTCGGCGACGTGCACGAACCCCACCCCGCGGGCGTGGTCGTAGCCGCCGAAGAAGTCCTCCCGGCTGCCCAGGCACATGTACGACGTCGGCACGGGGATCGTGCGGTACCAATCGATCCGGTCGCCCGTGCCGCGCGCGCCGTCGGCAGCCGTGAACACCTCGCCGGCGCGGGCGGGGTAGTCCACGCCGTAGTAGTGCCGGTCCGCGGCCGGGTAAGCGGTCACGGCGCGCTTGGCGTGGTCGGCCACCACCGTCACGTCGTGCGGGAAGAACGACTGGTAGTCCTCGTCGACGCGGGCGGCGACGTTGGCCCACCACAGGAACGACTGCGGCAGTTCGGTGCGGTTGGCCAGGCGCACCTCGAGCTCCAGCACGGAGCTGCCCGGGCGCAGCCGCAACGCGTGCGTGCCGCGCATGCGGGTGAACGGGTCGTGGTCGGAGCAGCGCACCACGACCGCGCCGTCCTCCTCGGTCACCGCCTCCCAGTCGGTGGGCAGGTAGGTCGCCGGTCGGTGGTGCTGAGGCCAGTTGAACTCCACGCCGCCGGCGATCCACGGGCCGGCCAGTCCCACCAGGGCGGGTTTGACCACGGGGTTGGCGTAGAAGAGGTCCACCCCGCTGGTGCGGTCGCGCACCACGTGCACGCGCCCGCCCAGCTCGGGCAGCACCACCACGTGCAGCCACTCGTTCTGCAGGTGCACCGCCGTCCAGGCGTGCTCGACGGGGTCGGTGGCGATGCGGTGGTGGAACGGCAGCGGGTACACCCGCCCTGAGGAGCCCTGGTAGACGCGGCGGTCCAGGTAGGCGGGGAACACCTCCGGCGGCAGCGGGTGGTAGGTCGGCAGCGTCAGCGGCGCGCTCCAGACCGCGGCCGGGGCGTCCGCCAGGGCGGCGGGCCGGGCCGGCAGGCCGAGCTGCGTCTCGTCGTCGAGCATGCGGTGACGGTAGGCCGGTGATCACCGCGGCGAGAAGAGACGATCCGACGCTGCCACCTGGACGATCCGACGGTCAGGACCACCCGGACGGCGCTAGCGTCACGGCGTGCGCATCCGCGAGGGGTTCCCCGGGCAGCGGCTGCGGGTCCTGCCCGCCGACGTCGCCCGCGCCGCGGCCGCGTCCGGGCCGACGTCCCGGCTGCTCGTCACCGACGCCGGGTACTTCCCGCACGCCCACCACCACGGCCGCACGCGCCGTCGGGGCGCCAGCGGCACCGTCGTCATCGTGTGCGTGGGTGGGCGCGGCTGGTGCCGCACCGCGGGCGGCGAGGTGGCCGTCGCCGGCGCGCAGGCCCTCGTGCTGCCCGCCGGCCTGCCGCACACCTACGGCGCCGACGACGCGCACCCCTGGACGATCTGGTGGCTGCACGCGGCCGGTCCCGACGCCCTCTCCTTCGACCGGCAACTGGGCGGGGACCCGCCGCGCCCCGCGGTCGTCGACCTGCACGACGTGCTGGAGGTGCAGCGCGACGTCGAGCGCGTGGTGGAGCACCTGGAGACCGACGAGACCGGCCCCACCCTGCTGCGCGCGGCCGGCGCGGCGTGGTCGGTGCTGGCGCAGGTGACCGCCGACGCCGCCGCCGGCAGCCCCGAGCGGCGCGAGCCCGTGCGCCAGGCCCAGGAGCACCTGCGCGCCCACCTCGACGCCCCCGTCTCCGTCGCCGCCCTGGCGCGCGAGGCGGGGCTGTCCACCTCGCACTTCACCGCGCTGTTCCGCGCCGCGACCGGGGGAGGGGTCGTCGAGTACGCCAAGCGGCTGCGCATGGCGCGCGCCTGCGAGTTGCTGGTGACCACCGACCTGCCGGTGGCCGAGGTCGCCCGGTGCGTCGGCTACGCCGACCCCTTCTACTTCGCCCGGCACTTCCGCGGCGTGCACGGGTGCAGCCCGACGGTGTTCCGGCGTCGGGAGGAGTGATCGGGCGGGGCTGTCAGGCCCGCCCGGCGTTCCGCCGGATCAGGAGTGCTGCGCCGTCGGGTCCGGCCCGGGGTGGTGCAGGCGGAGGCGTCGTTGTCCGGCGCACCGAGCAAGAACCGAAAACCACCTTGACCGTCGATCGTGCACGATCTACGGTCTACGACATCAGCTCACCGACGAGCCGATGCTGAGGAGGTGCTCGTGTCCCCGCCCGGTCCGCGATCTCTCAACCCGTCCGAAGGGCCTGTCTACGATGGTGCTCGTGGAGCCGACGACGACGCGACGCTCACTGGCGTCGAGCCGGCAGATGCTCGCCGACCACGTGTACGACGCCGTCCTCGACCTGCTGATCGACGGCGAGCTGAAGGCCGGGCAGGCCCTGGGCATCGACGGGCTCGCCCGCGAGTTCGGGGTGTCGCAGACACCGGTGCGCGAAGCGCTGGCGCGGCTGGAGTCCACCGGGCTCATCCGGCGCGTCGCCCTCAAGGGGTACCGGGTCGCTCCTGTGGCCACGCCGGAGGAGCTGGTGCGGCTCATGCAGGCGCGGCTCCTGCTGGAGCCGGCGCTCGCGGAGCTGGCCGCGCACCACCTCACCCCTGACGTCCTCGAGCAGCTCGAGCAGGCCGTGCACGACTTGGCGACCGCACCCCTCGGGCCGTCGTTCCACGAGTTCCGGCAGTACTGGGAAGCGGACGAGCGCTTCCACCGCATCATCGCCGAGGCGACCGGCAACGAGTTCCTCCTCGGTGCCTACACCGCCCTCGGCGGGCAGATCCAGCGCTTCCGCCTCTTCGGCGGCGGGGGCGTCACCGACTCCGACCACTGCGTCGCCGAGCACACCCGCGTCCTCGAGGGGCTGCGCACCGGCGACCCGGCCACGGCCCGCGCGGCCATGGCCGCCCACATCACCGAGGCGCGCGACCGCGCCCTGCAGGCGTACGAAACACCCGGCACCGCCGCCGCGGAAGCCTGACCACCGCACCCCGCGCACGACCCCCGGCGGTACCGACCGTCCTCCTCGCGCCGCTGCGAGGCCACCCAGCCGAGAGGCCCCCCGTGTCCACCGACACCGCTGCCCACAACCCCGGGCTGTCCACCGACCACAACCACTTCCCGCGCTCCGCGCCCAGCGACCCGTCCGCGCCGCACGTCACCAGTGCGACCGTCACCGTCGACGCGTCCAGCGACCGCGGTCCGCTCACCCGCATCTGGGAGAGCATCGGGTACGACGAGATCAACTGGACGTACACGCCCATCGGCAAGCAGCTCCTGCGCACCTTCGCGGAACTGTCGCCGCGGCCGTTCCACGTGCGCCCGCACTACGTCTTCTGCTCCGGCACCGGGTTCGGGATCCCCCACTGGGGCAACGGGAACGTCTACCACGAGGACGCCGACGGGAACCCGCACTACGACTTCACCATCGTCGACCAGACGTACGACGCCATCGTCGGCGCCGGCCACCACGTCCTCGTCGAGCTCGCCTTCACCCCGCGCGACCTGCTCCCGCCCGAGGCGGACGAGCTGAAGGTCGTCTCCAGCCCCACCGTCTACAGCAACTACGAAGCCGGCGCGTGGGCGTACCCGCCGAAGGACTACGAGAAGTGGCGCGGGCTCGTCGCCGCGCACGCCCGGCACTGCCTGGAGCGCTACGGCGCCGAGGAGGTGCGCACCTGGCTGTGGGAGCTGTGGAACGAGCCCGACATCTTCTACTGGAAAGGCACCACCCAGCAGTTCTGCGACCTCTACACCGTCACCGCCGAAGCCGTCCGCAGCGTCCTGCCCGACGCCCAGGTCGGCGGACCGGCCGTCACCGGTGGCGGGGTGCAGTTCATGCGCGACTTCCTCACCCACACCTCCACGAACGACGTCCCCCTGGACTTCGTCTCCTTCCACACCAAGGGCTCCGCGTTCACCCCCTGGCGGGTCTACGGCCCCACGGGCGGCCCGGCACCGGAGAAGCAGAACCCCTCGGCGCACAAGATGCTCTTCGAGATCCGCCGCATGCTGCGGGTCATGGCGGAGTTCCCGCAGTACCACGGCCTGCCCGCCATTGTCGACGAGTGCGACGCGGGTGTCCCCGCCCACTACAGCGTCTACGACAACGCCAACTTCCAGTTCCAGAACACCGAGTACTACCCCGTCTTCCAGGTCAAGCTGTTCAAGAAGATCCTCGACCTCAACGACACCGAGACCGCCACCGTCACCCAGGCCACCTCGTGGAGCTTCTACTTCGAGGGCGAGCGCTACTTCGAGGGCACCCGCGCCTTCCTCACCGCCGGCGGCGTCGAGAAGCCCTTCCTCAACGCCTACCGGATGGTGTCCCGGCTCGGCGGGCGGCGCGTCGACGCCACCTCCACCGCCGCCAGCGACCCGGCCGAGCTCGACGCCGGTGACGGGCGCAGCATGGGGGAGGAGGTCGACGTCCTCGCCTCCTCCGACGCCGCCGGCCGCGTCACCGTCCTCGTCTGGCGGCACACCGACGACCAGTACCGGACCGACGAGGCCGCCACCCCCGTCGACGTCCGCATCACCGGTCTCACCGCGGCGGAGTACTCCGTCAGCCACTTCCGCATCGACGCCGACCACAGCAACGCCCACACCGCGTGGGTCGCCCAGGGGAGCCCGCAGGACCCGACGCCCGAGCAGCTCGCCGCCGTCAAGGCGCGGCAGGGCCTCGAGGAGCTCGAGCCGGCCCGGTCGGTGACCCCCCGGGACGGCGCCGTCCAGCTGGACGTCACGCTCCCGCTGCCGTCGGTGTCCATGCTCGTCCTGGAGCCGAAGTGAACCGCACCGGGGTCAGCGACGTCGCCGACATCGCCCTGAACAACGGCGTCACCGTCCCCCAGCTGGGCCTCGGGGTGTTCCAGGTCCCCCCGGAGGAGGCGCAGCGCGTCGTCGAGGAGGCGCTGGAGGTCGGCTACCGGCACGTCGACACCGCCGCCGCCTACGTCAACGAGGCCGGTGTCGGGGCGGCGCTGCGGGCGACGGGCCTGCCGCGCGACGAGGTGTTCGTCACCTCCAAGCTGCGCAACGGCGACCAGGGGTACGACGAGGCGCTGCGGGCCTACGCCGACACGTGCGCACGCCTCGGGGTCGACGCGCTCGACCTCTACCTCGTGCACTGGCCCAACCCGTCCGCGGGCCGCTACGTCGACAGCTGGCGCGCCCTGGAACGCCTGCACTCCGAGGGCGCCGTCCGCGCCGTCGGGGTCTCCAACTTCCTGCCCACCCACCTCGACGACCTCGCCGCCGCCACGGGGCTCGTGCCCGCCGTCAACCAGGTCGAGCTGCACCCCACCTTCCAGCAGCGCGACCTCGTCGAGGACAGCCGGGACCGCGGGATCGTCGTCGAGGCCTACTCGCCGCTCGGGCAGGGCGCCGACCTCGACGCACCCGCCGTGCTCGCCGCGGCCCGCGCCCACGACGCCACCCCCGCCCAGGTCGTGCTCGCCTGGCACCTGCAGCGCGGGCACGTCGTCATCCCCAAGTCCAGCCGCCGCGACCGGCTGGAGGAGAACCTGGCCGCCGCCGGTGTCCACCTCGACGACGACGAGGTCGACGCCATCACCGCGCTCGAGCGCGGGCACCGCATCGGTGGCGACCCCGCCACCTTCGCCCTCAGCCAGATCCGTTAGGAGGTCCACCTCGATGGCGAGATCCCTCACCTCCGAGCCCGCCCTCGCCGCCGCGCCGCCGCAGGGGAAGGTGCTGCGGACACCGCCGAAGGGCCAGCGCGTCGGCACCCGCAAGCAGACGCTGTGGATCTGGCTGTTCCTGATGCCGACGATCGTCCTGTACGGCGCCTACACGCTGTACCCGATCGTCGCGAGCTACTGGTACTCCCTCGTGGAGTGGAACGGCTTCCAGGCCGAGCAGCGGTTCGTCGGCATCTCCAACTACCGCGCCGTCATCGCCGACCCGGCGTTCTGGTCGTCGGTGAAGATCACGCTGGTGTTCATGCTGCTCGTGGCGCCGGCACGCATCCTGCTCAGCCTGCTGCTCGCCATCGCCCTGAACTCGCCCAAGCTGCCGTTCCGCAACCTGTTCCGCACCGTCTACTTCCTGCCCGTCGTCACCACCACGGCCATCGTCGGTGTCGTCATGCAGTTCGTGTTCGACCCCAGCAGCGGCCCGGTCACGAGCATGCTGCGCCTGGTGGGCGTCGAGCAGGGCGTCGACTTCCTCGGCGACTCCGGCACGGCGCTCACCACCGCGGCGGCCGTCTACGTCTGGAAGTTCTTCGGCATCACGATGGTGTACTGGATGGCCGCGCTGCAGACCATCCCGTCCGAGCTGTACGAAGCGGCGCGCATCGACGGCGCCGGGGCGTGGCACATCTTCCGGCACATCACCCTGCCGCTGCTCACCCCGTTCCTGCTCATCATCACCGTGCTCACCGTGGAGGACACCTTCCACGCCTTCGACCTCATGCAGACCATGACCGGCGGCGGGCCGTTCTTCTCCACCGAGATCATCGAGATCTACATCTACCGCTGGGCGTTCAGCGCCTCCATCCCGCAGCTCGGCTTCGCCTCGGCGGCCGCCGTCCTCTTCGGGGTCCTCGTCATGGTCGTCGGCGTCCTGCAGGCCTGGGCGCTGTACGCCGGCCGCAAGAGCAGGAGGGAGCTGTCGTGACCACCACCACCCCCGCCACCAGCAGTCGACCCGTCAGCGCCCCGCCACGCACGTCCCTCGCCCGGCGCGCCGCCCACCGCGCCCCCTGGTGGATCGCCGTCCTCTTCCTCGCGGGCGTCGCCGTCCTGTGGGTCTACCCGTTCGTGTGGATGGTGTCGGCCTCCCTGAAGAGCTCCATGGAGGTCTTTACCGCGGGCCTGACGCTCATCCCGGAGGACTTCGCCTGGGAGAACTACAGTCGGGCCTGGACCGACGCCGGCTTCGGCCGGTACATGATCAACACGGTGATCGTGACGCTCGCGACCGTCGCCATCGTCGTCGTCCGGTGCGCGCTGTGCGGGTACGTGCTCGGGCGGTACTCGTTCCGCGGGTCCAAGCTCATCATCGGCATCCTCATCGCGACCCTGTTCGTCCCCACCGGGTACACCATCATCCCCGTCGTCAAGCTCTCCATGGAGCTGGGGCTGCTGAACTCGCTGACCGGCATGGTGCTGGCGCTGGCCGGGGCGTCGAACGTGTCGGCCATCCTCATCTACGCCGGGTACTTCCGCCAGCTCCCCAAGGAGCTCGAGGAGGCCGCCGTCGTCGACGGGGCCGGGTTCCTGCGGGTCTTCTTCCGCATCATGCTCCCGCTGTCCATGCCCGTCACCGCGACGGTCGGGCTCCTGACCTTCCTCTTCACCTGGAACGCCTTCTTCCTGCCCCTCGTCTTCTCGTTCAGCCGCCCCGAGCTGCGGACGCTCAGCGTCGGCATGCAGGCGTTCGTCGGGGAGAACGCGACCGACTGGTCCGGCATGGCCGCCGCCGGCGTCGTCTCGATCCTGCCGATCGTCGCGCTCTTCCTCTTCCTCCAGCGCTTCTTCGTCGAAGGCATCGCCGGAGCCGTCAAGTCCTGAGCACCACCCGCACCACCGTTCCGAACCACCGTCTCGATGAGGAGATCGCCATGGCACACGTCACCCGCCGCTCGCTGCTGGTCGGCAGCGGTGCCCTGCTCAGCACCGCAGCGCTCGCCGCCTGCGGCGGAGGAGGGGAGAGCGCCGGCCCCGGGCCCAGCGGGTCCCTGCGCTGGTGGGACCACTTCAGCGCCCTGCAGAAGTTCCACGCCGACTGGGCCGCCCAGCAGTCCCAGGACCTCGGCAAGCAGGTGGAGTACACCTACAACGACGTCTCCCGCTCCGCCGAGGCCCTGCAGCTCGCCAACCAGAGCAACCAGCTGCCCGACGTCTACTCCAACGTGCTGGACCTGCCGCTGTCCGCCCTCGTCGCCGAGGGGTGGGTCCACGAGCTCCAGCTCAGCGACGAGGCGCTGGCGAGACTGCCGGAGGGCTCGCTCACCGAGGGGATCACCAGCCTCGACGGCAAGGTGTACGGCCTGCCGCTGTTCACCTCCCAGCAGTACGCCGCCGCGCACTGGTTCAACACCGACATCACCACCGCCGCGGGCCTGGACCCCGACGACCCGCCCACCACGTACGACGAGTACCGCGCTGCTCTGGAAGCCATCAAGGCGAAGGGCGACGGGGCCGCGCCGATGATCCTCGCCCTCGGCGGGACCGCCCGCATGCGCGAGCAGATCGACGACCTCGCCCAGGTCGCCGGGTTCCCCGGGTTCCAGGGCATGAAGTACGCCACCGGCGAGTACGCCTACGACGACGACACCTACGTCAACGCCATCGAGTTCTGGAAGGAGCTCAACGACTCCGGCCTCATCCTCGCCGGCAGCGGAGGGCTCACCGTCGCCGATGCCCGCAGCCGCTGGGGGGCGGGTGTGGCCGGCTTCTTCCCCGACGGCCCCTGGTGCGCCGGTGGCGTGAAGAACGTCGCGCCGGCGTTCGTGGAGAAGCTGGGGGTCGGGCCGATCCTCGTCCCCGAGGCCGGCACCCCCGTCGTCACCTACCGGGGTGCGCCCGGGGCGCAGTTCTTCGTCGCCGGGTCCTCCGCCGACCCGGAGGCGGCGAGCCGGCTCGTCGAGTCCATGACCACGACCGAGTACCAGGCCGGCCTGGCCGGCGGCATGGACCAGCCCCCGCTGGACCTGTCCGTCGTCCAGGACGCC
Source organism: Kineococcus esterisolvens (assembly GCF_050871405.1). Classification (NCBI taxonomy): domain Bacteria; kingdom Bacillati; phylum Actinomycetota; class Actinomycetes; order Kineosporiales; family Kineosporiaceae; genus Kineococcus; species Kineococcus esterisolvens. Next base: position 9,613 of record NZ_JBJLRI010000030.1, on the reverse strand, counting down.
GACGTCGTCGAGCCCTACCGCAAGCTCGCCGGCTGGTTCGAGGAGACCGTGCGGCGCGGCCCCGAGGCCGTCGTCGCCAACCCGCAGATCGCGCAGGTCGAGGCGGCGTCGAAGCCCATCAGCCCCCACCTCGGCGACATCGTCCAGGGTTACCTCGGTGGGGACATCACCGACCTGCGCGGGGCCCTGAAGTCGCTCAGCGACGCGTTCTCCGCGGACCGGGAGCAGGCCATCGCCACCGCGACCGCCGCCGGTGCGCAGGTGTCGTTGGACGACTACGCGTTCCCCGAGTGGGTGCCGGGGCAGGACTGGACCCCGCCGGCCGCCGGCTGACCGGCCGCGCGACGCGCAGCACCCGCCGGCCGGGCGGACCGCGCCCGGCCGGCACCACCGAGAGAACCGCCGAGGAGATCGCTGATGACCGTCCCGTTCCCCGCCGCGCGCACCGCCGTCGTCACCGGTGTCGGAGCACCCCGCGGCATCGGCCGCGTCGTCGCGCGCAGGCTGGCCCGCGAGGGCTGGAGCCTCGCGCTCGTCGACGTCCGGCCCGACGGCGTCTCGGAGATCGCCGACGAGCTCAGCGGCACGACCGACGTGCTGGGCGTGCCCGCCGACATCACCTCTCCCGTGGAGGTCCGGGCGGTTTTCGACCGCGTCGACGACGCGCTGCCGCCCGTCGTGGGCCTCGTCAACCTCGCCGGCACCGCCTGCCCGACACCCCTGCTGGAGCTGACGGTGCAGGAGTGGAACACCAGCTTCGCCGTCAACGCCACGGGGTCCCTGCTGATGATCCAGGAGGCCGCGCGGCGGATGGCCGCCGTCGGGGTCGGCCGCATCGTCAACACCTCCTCGATCACTGCCCTCGACGGCGGCGGCACGTTCTCCAAGACCGCCTACGCCGCGTCGAAGGCCGCCGTTCTCGGGCTCACCAAGGGCGCCGCCCGGGAACTGGGCCCGCTCGGCATCACCGCGAACGTGCTGCTGCCCGGCCCCGTGGACACCGACATCATGGGTGGGCAGCTCACCGAGGAACGCAAGGCGGGGATGGCCGCGGGCATCCCGGTGGGGCGTGTCGGCCAGCCGGACGACATCGCCGCGGCCGTCTCCTTCCTGCTCGGTGAGGAGGCCGGGTACGTCAACGGTGCCAGCTTCCAGATCGACGGGGGCAAGCTCATCCACTGACGCGGATCAGCGCTCCACCCAGCGTCGTCAGGCGTGCTGCGCCGTCCACGCCGCGTGCAGCCGCGAGTACGGCCCCCCGGCGTTCGCCAGCTCCACGGCCGGCCCCACCTCCACGACCCGTCCCGAGTCCACGACCACCACCGTGTCCGCGGCCTCCGCCGTGGAGAGCCGGTGCGCGATCGCCACGGACGTCCGCCCGCTGAGCACCCCTTCCAGCGCCCGCTGCAACCGCACCTCGGTGGCCGGGTCGACGGAGGACGTCGCCTCGTCCAGCACCAGCAGGTCCGGGTCCGCCAGGTGCGCCCGCGCGAGCGCGACGAGCTGCCGCTCCCCGGCGGAGAGGCGCTCACCGCGCTGGCCGACGGGGGTGTCCAGCCCGTCGGGCAGCCCGTCGAGCCAGCCCGCCAGGCCGAGGTCCTCGAACGCCGCCCGCACGTCCTCCTCCGTGGCGCCGGGCTTCCCGCGGCGCACGTTCTCCCCGACGGTGGCGTCGAAGAGGAACCCCTCCTGCGGAACCGCGACGACGCGGCGGTGCAGTTCCCGGCTGGGCAGGTCGCGCGCGTCCACACCGTTCAGCAGCACCCGCCCGGAGGCGGGGTCCACCAGGCGGGTCACCAGCCGGGCGAGGGTCGTCTTGCCGGAGCCGGTCTCTCCGACGACGGCGGTGCGCGAACCCGCGGGCAGGTGCAGGGTGACGCCGGTCAGGACGACCTTGTCGGTGCCGGGGTAGGTGTAGGCGACGTCCTCGACGCGCACGTCCACCGGCCCCGCCGGCAGTTCCTTCACGCGTTCCTTCGGCGGTTCGGGGACGGTGACGGGGGTGTCGATGAGGTCGACGACGCGGCGCCAGCCGGCGAGGGCGTTCTGCAGCTCGTTGAGCACCTCCGTCGCGGCCTGCACCGGCCCCACCCACAGCTGCGCGAGGAACAGGAACGCCAGCAACCGCCCCAGGGTGATGTCGCCGTCGACGCCCAGCAGGGTGCCGACCACGATGACGAGCGCCACCACGAGCCCGGAGACGAACACGCCGGTGGTGAACGTCGCCGCGGTCGCCACCTGCGCCTTCACGGCCTGCTTGCGGTGCGCCTCCACGGCCGCGTCGACGGTGCGGCGCGAGCGCGCCTCGGCGGCGTGCGCACGGATCACGTCCGCCCCCACGACCGTCTCGGAGACCGCGGCGAGCATCTCGCCCATCCGCACCCGCACCCCGGCGTACGCCTGCGCCACCGGCCGCTGCAGCTTGTTGCGGACGAGGACCAACGGCACGAAGCAGCCGAGCACCACGAGCGCCAGCTGCCACGAGTAGACGAACATCACCGCCGTCGCCAGGACCACCTGCCCCAACGAGAGCACCAGCACCAGCATGCCGGTCTGCAGGAACGTGGAGATCGTGTCCACGTCGCTGGTGACGCGGCTGACGAGCGCGCCGCGCCGCTCCCCGGACTGGGTGAGCACCGCCAGGTCGTGCACGTGGCGGAACGCGCGGGTGCGCAGGCTCGCCAGCCCCGCCTCGGTGGCGCGGAACAGCCGCACGTTCACCACCCACGCCGTGACCACGGTGAGCAGCACGACGACGGCCGCGATCGAGCACAGCACCGCGACCCTGCCGACGTCCGGCCCGCCGGGGCCCATGACGCCGGTGTCGACGGTCTGCTGCACCGCGATCGGCACGACGAGCTTGCCGACCGTCGTGGCCGCCGCGATGGCCAGGGTGACGCCCAGGCCCTCGGCGATCTGCGGGGTCAGTTCCCGGGCGCGGTGCAGCACCCCGCCGCGGTCGGGGGAACCGGCCGCCGCCCCGATGGTGGTCGCGCTCACGCCATCCCCGCCTTGTTCGCCGCTTCGTCCGCCCGGTCGCGCGCCGCCCGCGCGTACGCCGTCACCAGGTCCCGGTAGCCCGCGTCGCGGGCCTCGACCTCCGCCGCCGGCCCGCGGTCCACGACCCGGCCGCGTTCCAGGTGCACCACCTCGTCGGCCAGCGCGATCGTCGCCGGCCGGTACGCCACCACCACGACCGTCGTGCCGGAACCCGACGAGGCCAGCCCGTCCAGCACCGCCCGCTCCACCGCCGGGTCCAGGGCGCTGGTGGCGTCGTCCAGGACCAGCAGCCGCGGCTTGCGCACCAGCGCCCGAGCCAGCGCCAGGCGCTGCCGCTGCCCGCCCGACAGGGTGGAACCGCGCTCACCGACCAGCTCGTCCAGGCCGCCCGGCAGGGACTTCACGAAGTCCTCGGCGCGCGCCAGGCGCAGCGCCTCCCACACGTCGTCGTCGTCCACGCGGCGCTCGGCGGGCACGTCGTCGGCGTCCAGGCCCAGGGCGATGTTGCCGCGCACCGTGTCGTCGAACACGAACGTCGACTGCGGCACCAGTGCCGCCGCGCCCGCCACCTCGCCGGCGGCCAGGTCGCGCACGTCCACCCCGTCGAGGAGCACCTGCCCGGACGTGGGGTCGACCAGGCGCACGAGCATCCCCGCCAGCGTCGACTTGCCCGACCCGGTGCCGCCCACGACCGCCACCGTCGTCCCGGCCGCCACGTCGAGGGTGACGTCCGCGAGCGCCGGGGCGGCCTCGCGCCGGGGTGCGGGTGCCTCGTCGCGGCGCACGAACTGCCCGGGGACGTCGGGGCGTTCGGCCAGCGGGTCGGTGGCGGGGGCGGGGTGGCGGTAGGTGAGGTCCTTCGCCGCGACCGCCAGGGGACCGGTGCCGGGAGCGGGGCGGTCCCCCCACGGGGTCGTCGCCTCCTCCTGCAGCACCGCCTGCACGCGCGCGTCCCCGGCGACGGTGCGCGGCAGTTCCGACAGCAGCCACCCGAAGGAGCGCACCGGGAACGCCAGCAGGCCCAGCAGGTACGCGATCTGCACGAGGTCGCCGACGCCCACCGCCCCGTTCGCGGCGCGGACCGTGCCGACCACGAGGACCGCGAGGGTGCCCAGGTTCGGCAGGGCGTCGATCACCGGGTCGAACGTGCCGCGGGTGCGGCCGGCCGCCACGTTCGCCGCGCGCAACCGGTCGGCGTCGCCCGCGAACCGCTCCACCTCCTCGTCGGCCAGGCCGAGGGTCTTCACGACCAGCGAGCCCTCGAAGCTCTCGTGCGCGGTGGCGGAGACCTCCCCGCGCAGCTGCTGCACGCGCGTGACCCGCGGGGACATGCGCCGCTGGTAGACGACGTTCGCGGCCACCAGCGCCGGCAGCACCAGCAGCCCCACCGCCGCCAGCACCGGGTCCGCCGCCGCCATCGCCACGCCCGCCACCGCGATGAGGACGACGACGCCGAGCGCGAACGGCAGGATGAACATCGCCTGCCAGGTGGCCTCCACGTCCGAGCTGGCCGTCGCCAGCAGCCGCCCCGCCGGGTGGGCGTGGTGCCACGACAGCGGCAGCTCCAGGTAGCGGCGCGCCAGCGAGCGGCGGTAGCGCGCCTGCAGGGCGAACGCGACCATGCCGGCCCAGATGCGCCGCACGAGGATCGCCGCGACCGTCACCACGGTGACGGCCATCAGCGTCGCCCCGGCCAGCCACACGTCCGCCGTGCTGACCGCCTCGCCGGAGCCGGTGACGGCGGGCACGACGACCCGCTCCGTCACCCGCCCCACGAGCCAGCCGCTGGCGGCGGTGCCCACGCCGTACAGGGCCGAGCCGATGATCGCGATGGTGAAGAGGCGTGGCTCTTCCCGGGCGCCGCGGGCCATGGTGCGCATGCCGCTGACGAAGGTGCCGCTCACTGGATGAAGCCTGGCACGGGTGCGTGCGCGGTGCTGGATGAGGCTTTCCCGATCACGAGGGCGAGCCGGTCGCGGAGCGCCTCGGCTCGGGGACGCTGGTGCTCGGTGAAGTCCAGCCGCTGGTGGGGCTCTCGACCACCTCGGCTTGACCACTATTCCAGTCACTTGACTCTTATAGTGAGCACATGGATCTGGGGCAGCCGGTGCGAGCTGTCGTGCCGTCCTTGGACGGCCCGGTGCTGACCGTCTTGGCGGGCCTCGCCACTCCGATCTCCGGGCGGGAGGTCGGCCGCCTGGTCGGAACGGCGTCGCCGGCCGGCGTGCAGCGGGTCCTGACCCGCCTCGCGGCGGAGGGGGTCGTCCACGCCGAGCGACGCACGAACACCGTGTACTACAGCGCGAACCGCGAGCACCTGGCGTGGCCGGCCGTGGAGGTCCTCGCCGGTCTGCGCCGAGAGCTCCTGGGCCGGATCGCAGAACGGGTGCAGGCGTGGTCCGTGCCGGTGCACACGGCGGCGGTGTTCGGTTCTCTGGCCCGTGGCGAGGGGAACATCGACTCCGACGTCGACCTGCTGCTCGTGCGCGCCGACGACCTCACCGGCGAGCAGTCGCAAGTGTGGGAGGAACAGGTGGACGCGCTGGTCACCGCGGTCCAGGCGTGGACCGGCAACCGGGCGCAGCCGTACGACATCTCCGTGCAAGAGCTGCGTGCGCACGTCGACGCCGGTGAACCGATCGTCCAGTCCTGGCAGCGAGAGGCCATCACCCTCGCCGGTCGGGACGTCACCGCGGTCCTGCGCAGCGTGGCGCGGTGAGCCCCGCCGGCCGCGTCAACGCCTGCTCGCCCGCCGAGGGCCGTGTCCGGTTGGAGCAGGCCCGAGCCTTCCTCGAAGTCGCCGAGCTGGTCCTCGACGAGGCCGACGACGGCCTCGCGACCCCGCAGGTCGCCGCGTCGCTCGCCGTGCTGTGCGGCATCGCTGCGTCCGACGCCGTGTGCTGCGCGCGCCTCGGGCAGCGTTCCCGCGGCCAGGACCACCGTCAAGCCGTCGACCTGCTGTCCGCCGTGCGACCTGACGGTCCAGCGATGGCGAAGGACCTGCGACGGCTGCTGGAGATCAAGGATCAGGCCCACTACGCCGCCACGATGGTCTCCCCACCGCGAGCAGAGCAGGCCGTCCAGTGGGCCCGTCGGCTCTACGACCTGGCTGTCCGCATCGGCTGAGCAAGCGGTACTGCTCGTCGACGACGGCTCGCCCCCGCGCCCTCCCGGCTCGACCGAGTCTCGGTTATCAAGGAAGTGACAACTTCCTTGATCACCGAAGGGGAGTGGGGAGCGGGTCGGGGGCGTCACCGCGGGGAACGCGGTGCGAGACCCAGCACCAGCCCGCCGGCCACCACCGCGACCCCCGCCCACACCACCGCTCCGGGCACCGCCCCGCCCAGCAGCACCCCGCTGCCCGCGGCTGCCACCGGCGCCACCCCGGTGAGCAACCCGGCCCGGCCCGCGCCGAGGCGCCGCACGGCGGAGTACCAGAGCACGAACGCCACGGCGGTCACCCCGACGGCGAGGTGGGCGACGGCGAGCAGGTCCGCGGCCGTGAGGGCGAGCACGGCGGACGGGCCGTCGACGAGCACGGCGAGCGCGCCGAAGCCGAGCGCCGCCAGCCACGTCGCGTGCACGGACACGCCCCACGCGCCGTGCCGGGCGAGCACCGGCACGGCGAGCAGGGTGAAACCCGCCTCGCAGGCCAAGACGAGCAGCGCCCACGCCAGCCCGGTGGTGTCGCTGCGGCCGAACCCCTGCACGAGCACCGCCCCACCGGTGACGACCGCGGCCGCCGCCACGGCGCGGGTTCCCGGCCGCCGCCGTTCCAGCAGCGGCCCGATCAGCGCCAGCAGCAGCGGGACCCCGGCCACGGCGACGCCGAGCACCACGGGCTCGGCGTGCGCGGCGCCGCGCACCAGCGCCACGTTGAACACCATCAGCCCGACCGCGCAGACCCCCACCAGCCAGGCCCACTCCGCACCGTGCGGGCGGTGCAGGCGCTGCCCGCTCGCGCGGGCGGCGGCGAGCAGCAGGAGGGACGCCGCCGCGTAGCGCAGCGCCTGCACCGTCCACAGCGGCGCGTCGCCCAGCGCACCCGACACGGCGGCGCTGCTGCCGACCAGGGCCATCGCGGCCGTGCCGGTGAGCACCGCGGGCCACCGACGGGCGGGGGCGGGGCCGGTGGGCAGAGAGCGCGCGGGGGAGGCGGGAGCAGTCACGGGTGGGATGCTGACCGTGCGTTGGACCGGTCGACAGGTCCGATCGCGACCGGGCCGAGTGGACCGATGAGGGGAGCGCCGGTGGACGGGCTGGGCGCCGACTTCCTGTCCCTCGACGTGCGCTGCGTGCCGCGCGGGCGGATCACCGACGAGCTGGTGCGGCGCCTGCGGGCCGCGATCACCGCGAACCGCCTCGCACCGGGCGACGCGCTGCCGCCCACCCGGGTGCTCGCCGGTGAGCTGGGCGTCTCGCGCGGCGTGGTCGTCGAGGTGTACCGGCGCCTCGCCGACGAGGGGCTCGTCGGCGCCCGCACCGGCTCGGCGACGCGGGTGCTGGCGGGTGCGGTCCCCGCTGGCCCCGCCCCGACCGGCCCGCCGGCGGACCCGGTGTTCCCCGCGGAACCCCCGCGGCTGCCGCTGCGCACGACGAACGTGGAGTTCGACCTGGCGCCGGGCGCTCCGGACCTGGCGGCGTTCCCGCGCGCTGCGTGGCTGCGCGCCGAGCGCACCGTGCTGCGGGACGCCACCAGCGCCGACCTCGGCTACGGCGACCCGCGCGGCCACCTCCGGCTGCGGGCGCAGCTCGCCGGGTGGCTCGCCCGAACCCGCGGGATGCGGGTCGGCGCCGACGACGTCCTCGTGGTCGCGGGCGTCGCGCAGTCCCTCGCGCTGCTGGCGCAGTCGCTGCACGCCCGGGGTGCGACGCGGATCGGCGTGGAGGACCCCGGGGCGCGCGGTGCTCGCGAAACCCTGGCGCACTGGGGCCTGCAGCTCGAACCCGTCCCGGTGGACGGGCACGGCGCATGCGTCGACGCGCTCGCGCGCAGCGGGGTGGAGGCGGTGCTGCTCACGCCCGCGCACCAGTTCCCCACCGGGGTGGTGCTCGCGCCGCAGCGCCGCCGCGAACTGCTGGAGTGGGCGCGCGCCGGGAACCTCGTCGTCGAGGACGACTACGACGCCGAGCACCGCTACGACCGGGCGCCCGTCCCCGCGCTGCACGCCTCCGCCCCCGAGCACGTCGCCTGCACCGGCAGCACCTCGAAGACCCTGGTGCCCGGTGCGCGCATCGGCTGGCTCGTCGCACCGCACCGGTTGCGGGCGGACCTGGTGGCGGCCAAGCACGCCGCCGACCTCGGCAACCCCGCTCTGCCGCAACTCGTCCTCGCCGAGCTCATCGCCGCCGGCGACCTGGAACGCCACGTGCGGCGGGTCCGCGCCCGCCAGCGCACCCGCCGGGACGCGCTGCTGGCGGCGCTGCACCGCCACCTGCCCGCGGCGCGGGTCGAGGGGGTCGCGGCCGGGTTGCACCTGCTCGTGACGCTGCCGCACCGCGAACCCGGCAGCGACGTGGAGATCGCCGTCCGTGCCGCCGAGGTGGGGGTCCTCGTGCACCCGTTGTCGTGGCACCGGGTGCGGCCGGGGCCGCCGGGGTTGCTGCTGGGGTACGCGGCGACCACGCCCGACGGGTTGCGCGAGGCGGTGCGGCGGATCGCTCCGCTCGTCACCGCCGCCCGTCCGTGACGTAACACGAGCGTCACAGCGGTTAACCGGGCTGAAAGATGGATGCAGCAATGTATCCAGGCATGGACACAGCAGCGGCTCCCGTTCGGGGCCGCAAGGAGCCGGCCCGGGCGCGCGTGTACCGCGAACTGCGCGACGAGGTCATGACGGGCCTGTGGTCGCCGTTCGAGCCGCTGACCGAGGAGCGCATCGCCGATCGCATGGAGGTGTCGCGCACCCCCGTGCGCGACGCCCTCGCCCGCCTGGAGGCTGACGGGCTCCTCGTGAAGCGGGGGAGCACCCTCTTCGTCTACACCCCCAGCCACTCCGAGCTGACCGGGTTGTACGAGCTGCGGATCACGCTGGAGCGGCGCGGCGTCGAACGTGCCATCGAGGACCCCACCGTCAAGCACGACCGCGCGGTCCTGGAGCCGGAACTGCACCGGTGGTGCTCGATGCGGGAGCAGCCTCCCGCACCGGACGCCGGGTTCGTCACCCACGACGAGCAGTTCCACGTCACGCTGCTGCGCTCGGCCGGCAACGAGCAGCTCGTGCAGGCGCTGACCACCGTCAACGGGCGCATCCGCTCGGTGCGCATGCACGACTACCTCACCGAGGACCGCATGGCGGCGACGATCGCCGAGCACGTCGAGATCGCCGAACTCGTCCTCTCCGGCCGCCTCCCCGCTGCGCTGCAACGCCTCCGTGAGCACGTCGGAGCGTCACAACAGGTCGTCATGGCCCGCGCCGCCCAGTCCCTCGCCATGACCCGCATGGCCCGCGACCACCAGGAGCACCACTCGTGACCACGCCCCACCCCTCGCCCACCCGGGGGGGGGGGGGGGGGGGGGGGGGGGGGGGGGGGGGGGGGGGGGGGGGGGGGGGGGGGGGGGGGCGGCGCCTGGTGGTGGGGGGTGGGGCGGTGGGGGGGGGGGGGGTGGGCG
>NZ_JBJLRI010000002.1:0-162800 GCF_050871405.1 Kineococcus esterisolvens | reverse complement strand
GTACTGGCCCGAGGTCACGCAGGCGTCCAGCCAGACCGCTGCCACCCCCACCCCACCCCCCCCCCCCCCCCCCCCCCCCCCCCCCCCCCCCCCCCCCCCCCCCCCCCCCCCCCCCCGGGTAGGATCGAGCGCACAGGCGTCGACCCGGCCATCACCGGTGAGCCTCCGGAAGAACGGGCGCCGGCCACCGCGGCGGCGCCCCACTAGACCCGGACGGGTCCGGCCCGTGACAGCCGGGCGACGAGCGGTCGTCGCCGCACCTCCCGCGGGGAGGGGTGGTGGCGGCAAGCGGGGTGGTACCGCGGCACCGCCGGCCCCGGCGGGAGTCGTCCCCGCGGCAGCAGCGACGTCGTCGAGGAGCACACGTGTCCGAGGTCACGGACCAGGCAGTGGAGCAGGCCCCCGAGCCGGGGAACGCCGCCACCGAGCAGAGCGGCACCGGCCCCCGCTTCCCCGAGATCGAGCGCGCCGTCCTGGACTCCTGGGCGGCCGACGGCACCTTCGCCGCCAGCGTCGAGGCGCGCCGCGGGTCGGCCGCCGGCGAGTTCGTCTTCTACGACGGCCCGCCGTTCGCCAACGGCCTGCCGCACTACGGCCACCTGCTCACCGGGTACGTCAAGGACGTCGTGCCCCGGTACAAGACCATGCGCGGGTACCGCGTGGAGCGGCGCTTCGGGTGGGACACCCACGGCCTGCCCGCCGAGGTGGAGGCCGAGCGCCAGCTCGGCATCACCCACAAGTCCGAGATCGAGACGATGGGCATCGCGACGTTCAACGACGCGTGCCGCACCTCCGTGCTGCGCTACACGCGCGAGTGGGAGGAGTACGTCACCCGCCAGGCGCGCTGGGTCGACTTCGAGCACGACTACAAGACCCTCGACACCGACTACATGGAGTCGGTGATGTGGGCGTTCAAGACGCTGCACGACAAGGGCCTGGTCTACGAGGGCTTCCGCGTGCTGGCGTACTGCTGGCGCTGCGAGACGCCGCTGTCGAACTCCGAGACCCGCCTGGACGACGTCTACCGCAACCGCCAGGACCCCGCCGTCACCGTCGGGTACCCGCTGCTGGGCTCGCAGGCGCACCCCGAGCTGGCCGGCGTGCTCGCCCTGATCTGGACCACCACGCCGTGGACGCTGCCCAGCAACCTGGCGATGGCCGTGCACCCCGACCTCGACTACGTCGTCGTCGACGGCGCCGACGCCACCGAGCACGCCGGCCGGAGGTTCCTGCTGGCCGAGGCGCGGCTGGGCCACTACGCCCGCGAGCTCGGCGAGGACGCAGCCTCGCGGATCAGCGCCCGCTACCGCGGCGCCGACCTGCTCGGTGAGCGCTACCGGCCCCCGTTCGGGTACTTCGAGGGCCGCGAGAACGCCCACCAGGTGCTGGCCGCGGACTACGTCACCACCGACTCCGGCACCGGCGTCGTGCACATCGCCCCCGCCTTCGGCGAGGAGGACAAGGCCGTCACCGACGCCGCCGGCATCGTGCCCGTGGTGCCGGTGGACGCCCGCGGCCGGTTCACCGCCGAGGTGCCCGACTTCGCCGGCGAGCACGTCTTCGACGCCAACAAGGCGATCACGCGCGCGCTGAGGGACGGCACCCCCAGTGGTGCGCTGCTGCTGCGCCAGGAGACCTACGACCACCCGTACCCGCACTGCTGGCGCTGCGGCAACGCCCTGATCTACCGCGCCGTCTCCAGCTGGTTCGTGGCGGTCACGAAGATCCGCGACCGCATGGTCGAGCTGAACCAGCAGATCACCTGGGTCCCCGAGCACGTCAAGGACGGCTCCTTCGGCAAGTGGCTGGCCGGCGCGCGCGACTGGTCCATCAGCCGCAACCGCTACTGGGGCAGCCCCATCCCGGTGTGGGTCTCCGACGACCCGGCGTACCCGCGCACCGACGTGTACGGCTCCCTGGACGAGCTCGAGCGCGACTTCGGCGTGCGCCCGGCCGACCTGCACCGCCCCCACGTCGACGAGCTCACCCGCCCCAACCCCGACGACCCGACCGGGAAGTCGACCATGCGCCGGGTGCCGGAGGTCCTGGACTGCTGGTTCGAGTCCGGTTCCATGCCGTTCGCGCAGGTGCACTACCCGTTCGAGAACACCGAGTGGTTCGAGAGCCACTACCCGGGCGACTTCATCGTCGAGTACATCGGGCAGACCCGCGGCTGGTTCTACACGCTGCACGTGCTCGCCACCGCGCTGTTCGACCGGCCGGCGTTCCGCACCTGCGTCTCCCACGGCATCCTGCTGGGCGACGACGGGCGCAAGATGAGCAAGTCGCTGCGCAACTACCCCGACGTGTCCGAGGTCCTGGACCGCGACGGGTCCGACGCCATGCGCTGGTTCCTCATGAGCTCGCCGGTCCTGCGCGGCGGCAACCTCATCGTCACGGAGCAGGGCATCCGCGACTCGGTGCGCCAGGTGCTGCTCCCGCTGTGGAACACCTTCCAGTTCTTCCAGCTGTACTCGGGCACGTCCAGCCACACCCCGCGCTGGCGCACGAGCTCGGCGGACGTCCTCGACCGCTACGTGCTGGCCAAGCTGCACGACACCGTCGTGGCCGTCACCACCCAGCTCGACGAGTACGACATCGCCGGTGCCTGCGAGAACGTGCGGCAGTTCCTGGACGTGCTGACGAACTGGTACGTGCGCCGCTCCCGCTCCGCGTTCTGGGACGGGGAGTCCGAGCGGGCCCGCGACGCCCTGGACACCCTGCACACCGTTCTGGAGACCACCACCCGGATGCTCGCCCCGCTGCTGCCGCTGGTGAGCGAGCACGTGTGGCGGGCGCTGACGGGCGGCCGCTCGGTGCACCTGACCGACTGGCCGGACCCGGTCGACCTGCCCGCCGACCCGGACCTGGTGGCCGCGATGGACGCCGCGCGCTCGGCGTGCTCCTCGGCGCTGGCCCTGCGCAAGGCGAACGGGTTGCGGGTGCGGCTGCCGCTGAACCGCCTGGAGGTCCTCGTCCCCGACCCGGCCGCGCTCGAGCCGTTCGCGCAGCTGGTCGCCGAGGAGGTCAACGTCCGCGAGGTCGCCCTCGGGCCGGTCGAGCGGGCCGTGGAGCACGGCGTGACGGCCAAGCTCACCGTGAACGCCCGCGCCGCCGGCCCGCGACTGGGCAAGCAGGTGCAGCAGGCCATCAAGGCGTCCAAGTCCGGCGACTGGGAGGAACGCCCCGACGGCACCGTCATCGCCGGCGGCATCGAGCTGCAGCAGGGCGAGTACGAGCTCGCGACGACCGTCGAGGGCGGAGACCCCGACCTGGCCACGGCCGCGCTGGACGCCGGCGGGTTCGTCGTCCTGGACACCGCGGTCACGCCCGAGCTGGCCGCCGAGGGCATGGCCCGCGACGTGGTCCGCCTGGTGCAGCAGGCCCGCCGCGACGCCGGCCTGCACGTGTCCGACCGCATCCGCCTGACCGTGGCCGCCGACGGCCCCGTCTGGGAGGCCCTGGTCACCCACCAGAACCTCGTCGTCGACGAGACCCTGGCGCAGCAGTTCGGCTCCTCCGGGCAGGCCGACGTGCTGCCGGCCGAGCGCACCACCCTGGTGGGCTCGGTGGAGGGCCACGAGGTCCGCATCGCCGTCGAGAAGCTGGAGGAGCGGTGAACCACGACCCCGGCGGGGAGCACGGTCGCGAGCGCGGCGAGGAGCACGTCCACCTCGAACCCGGCGTCTTCGAGGACGACGTCGTGTTCGGCGGCGAGGCCCTGCGCCGCGGGCGCGTGCCGCAGGACCACCGGCCACCGGCCACCGGGGCCGAGCGCCGCCGCCGCGAGCAGCGCCGCGCCTCCGGGGCGGACGACGACCCCCGCTACGCCGAGGTCGTCGCCTCGATCCTGGCCCGCAACCCCGAGAACCGCATCCACCCCGCCCTGGACCGGGTCCGCGAGGCGTGCCGGTTGCTGGGCGACCCGCAGCGGGCGTTCCGGGTCGTGCACGTCGCCGGCACCAACGGCAAGACGTCCACGGCGCGCATGGTCGAGCGGCTGGTGCGCGAGCACGACCTGCGCACCGGGCGCTTCACCAGCCCGCACCTGTCGGAGGTCACCGAGCGCATCGCGATCGACGGCGAGCCGATCGACCGCCCGGCGTTCGTGCGCGCCTTCGACGACGTCGAACCCGTCGTGGCGATCCTCGACGCCCGTGCCGACGAGGCCGGCGAACCGCGGTTGAGCTTCTTCGAGGTCCTCACCCTCATGGCGTTCGCGGCCTTCGCCGACGCCCCCGTCGACGTCGCCGTGATCGAGACGGGCCTGGGCGGCACGTGGGACACCACGAACGTCGTGGTGCCCGACGTCACCGTCGTCACCCCCGTGTCGATGGACCACGAGGCGTGGCTGGGCTCGACGCTCGAGGAGATCGCCGCGCAGAAGGCCGGCATCGTCAAGCACGGCGCGACGTTCGTCATGGGGCGGCAGGAGGAGGAGGCCGCGGCGGTGCTGCTGGCCAGGGCCTCCGCCGAGCGCGTCACCGCGGTGCGCGCCGGCACCGACTTCGGCGTGGTGGAGCGCTCGCTGGCGGTGGGCGGGCAACTGGTCTCGCTGCGCACGCGCGGCGGCACCTACACCGACGTGCTGCTGCCCCTGCACGGCGCCCACCAGGCCGACAACGCCGCCACGGCGCTCAGCGCCGCCGAGGCGCTGCTGGCGCTGCCCAGCGACGCGCTGCCGCCCGGCCTGGTGGAGGCGGCCTTCGCGGACGTCTCCTCCCCGGGCCGGCTGGAGCTCCTGCGGACCTCCCCGGCGGTGCTGGTGGACTCGGCGCACAACCCGGCCGGGGCGCGGGCGCTGGCCGAGGCGGTCGCCGAGGCGTTCACCCTCACCCGCCTGGTGGGGGTCCTCGCCGTCGCGGGCGACAAGGACGTCGACGGCATCCTGAACGCCCTCGAACCCGTGCTCGCCGAGGTCGTCGTGACCCGCTCCTCCTCGCCGCGCTCGCTGGAGCCGTCCGAGCTGGGCGAGATCGCCGAGGACGTGTTCGGCGAGGACCGCGTGCACGTCGTCGAGCGGCTCGACGCGGCCCTGACCACGGCGGTGGACCTGGCCGAGTCCGAGGGCGGACCCGGTGCCGGTGTGCTGGTGGCCGGCTCGGTGGTCCTGGCCGGCGACGCCCGGCTCCTGCTGCGCCGGGGAGGTGCGCAGTGAGGAACCCCAAGCGGGTGCTGGCCGCGTCCACGCTGATCGCCGAGGCCCTCGTGGTCTTCTTCGCCACCCTGGCCGCCACCGCCCTGCACCGCGAGGAGCAGACCAGCTACCTCGTCGCCGGTGGCGTGGTCGCCCTGCTCTGCGTGCTGTGCGCGGGGCTGCTGCGCTCGCGCGCCGGTTACGCCCTCGGCTGGGTCCTGCAGGCGGTCATCGTCGCCTCCGGGTTCGTGGTGCCCGAGGCGTTCCGCTGGACGATGGTCGGCATCGGCGTGGCCTTCGCCGGCATCTGGTGGGGGTGCCTGCACGTCGGCACCCGCGTCGAGCGCGAGCGCGACCTCGTCGCGCGCGGCCTGGCGGAGAGGCGCCCCGAGGGTTCCTGAACCGTGCGGGGGTCCGCTTCCCCGGGTGGGGCTCCGTGGGCTGCGGCACCGCGGTGCTCGCCGGCCCCGCGCCGTGGTGGGGGTGGAGGCGATGGGAACACCCCACCACCCGGGCCCGAACGCGGACCCGAGTGGTGGGGGAGGGATCAAGCGGAGCGGGCGGAGTCCTCGGAACCCATCTCCTCGAGCTCCCGGCCCTTCGTCTCCGGCACGGCCTTGAGGACGAAGAAGAACGACAGCAGCGCGAACGCGGCGTACACGCCGTAGGCGACCGTCAGGCCCAGGTGCTCGGACATCGGCGGGAACGTCGTGGAGATCGTGAAGTTCGCGATCCACTGGGCGGCGGCCGCCACGGCCAGGGCGGCGGCGCGGATGCGGTTGGGGAACATCTCGCCCAGCAGAACCCACACGATCGGCCCCCACGTGGCGCCGAAGCCGATGACGAACAGGTTGGCGGCGACGACGGCGACCGGGCCCCAGGCGCCGGGCAGGCTGAGGTCCTCGCCGGTGCCGACGGACTGCGAGAAGGCCACCGCCATGACGCCCAGGGCGACGAACATGGTCGCGGAACCGGCGATCAGCAGCGGCTTCCGGCCGATCCTGTCGACGGTGGCGATCGCGATGAAGGTGACCACGACGTTGGTCACCGAGGTGATCGTGGACGTCGTGAACGCGTCGCTGGACTCGAACCCGACGGACCGCCACAGCGACGTGGAGTAGTAGAAGATCACGTTGATGCCGACCGCCTGCTGGAAGACCGACAGCAGGATGCCGATCCAGACGATGGGCTTCAGCCCCAGCCTGGGCCCGCGCAGGTCACTCAGGCTCGGCTCGTCCTCGCGCTGCATGCTGGTGCGGATGTCGGCGACCTTGCGCTGCAGCGCGCCGAGGTTGCGGGTGCCGAGCACCTCGCGCAGGACGTCGGTGGCGCGCTGGGTCTCGCCCTTGGCGATGAGGTAGCGGGGGGACTCGGGCACCTGCAGGGCCAGGAACGCCCACACCAGCGACGGGATGACGCCGACGAGGAACATCCACCGCCACGCCTCCCACCCGAGCCAGGTCTCCTCCCCGGCGCCGCCGGCCGTGTTGGCGATGAACGCGTCGGACAGCAGCGCGGCGAAGATACCGACGGTGATGGCCAGCTGCTGCAGCGAGCCCAGCCGGCCCCGGACGTGGGCGGGGGCGACCTCGGCGATGTACGTGGGGGCGATGACGGAGGCCACGCCCACGCCCACGCCGCCCACGACGCGCCACAGGATCAGGTCCCAGACGCCGAACGCGAACGCCGAGCCGACGGCGCTGATCGCGAAGAGCACGCCGCCGATGACCATGACGGCCTTGCGGCCGAAGCGGTCGGCGAGGCGGCCGGCGAACCAGGCGCCGGTGGCGGCGCCGAGCAGGGCGCAGGAGACGGCGAAGCCCTTCAGGAAGGCGGTGAGCCCGAACTGAGCGGCGACGGCGTCCACCGCGCCGTTGACGACGGCGGTGTCGAAGCCGAACAGGAAGCCGCCGATGGCGGCCACCACGGAGATGAGCACCACCTTGGTGGTGGTGCGGCGTTCTTCCTCGCCGGCGTCGGCGGCGCGTGCCGCCGGCTGGTCGGGGTGATCTGCTGACATGCCGGGTTCCTCGTGCTCGGTGGACGTCGCGGGGACGTTGCGCTCCGGTGCGGAGCGCGTGCTCGATGGTCCTGCCGCCGCTCCCGACGCGCACGCCGGGGGGTCTACCGCTCGGGGTGCCCGAGGTGGTATAGGCCGCGCCGGAGGGGTCAGGCGTCCTCGCCCCGGGCCGTCGCCAGGTCGTGCGCGGCCATGTCCACGGCCTCCTCGGCGCGCCGTGCGGCGTCGACCAGGCCGGCGAGGGCCGAGCCGTCCGGCACGCGCCCCGAGCGGGAGGCGTACGCCTTGGACAGCGACCGGGCCTCGGCGGCCAGCTCGGCCAGCACCTCGGCGGCCTCCTCGCGCGCGGACCGCAGGGCCAGCTCCTGCTCCCGGGTGTCCTCGCGGTCGCTGCGCAGCGCCACGGCGCCCTCCTCCCGTCCCGGCCGGCTGCTCGCCGGCGGTGCCCACCTCCCGGTGCCCGCCACCGGTGGGCGGCCATCGTGCCAGGCGCGCTCGGTAGGGTGCCGTCCGTGGCCACGCAGACCGACGTCCAGCGCACCCTCGTCCTCGTCAAGCCGGACGGTGTCCGGCGCAACCTCACCGGGGAGGTGCTGCGCCGCGTCGAGGCCAAGGGGTACTCGCTCGTGGCGCTGCAGCTGCGCACCGCCGACCGCGAGCTGCTCGCCGGGCACTACGCCGAGCACGAGGGCAAGCCGTTCTACGAGCCGCTGGTGGAGTTCATGTCCTCCGGCCCGGTCGTCGCGGCCGTCGTGGAGGGGCACCGCGTCATCGAGGGCTTCCGCTCCCTGGCCGGCACCACCGACCCCACGACCGCCGCGCCCGGCACGATCCGTGGCGACCTGGGCCGCGACTGGGGCCTGAAGGTGCAGCAGAACCTCGTCCACGGTTCCGACTCGCCGGAGTCCGCCGCCCGCGAGATCGGGCTGTGGTTCCCGAACCTCTGACGCACCGGTGAGTCCTGCGCCACGCTGAGGTCTGAACGGGCAGCAGGGCCCGCCCGGGGCCCGCGTCAGGAGGAGACCGCCGTGCGCATGATCTTCGTGAACCTCCCGGTGAGCGACCTGGAGGCGTCCAGGACCTTCTTCACCTCGCTGGGGTTCTCCCTGAACCCCGACTTCAGCGACGAGGGCACCACCTGCGTCGTCATCGAGGAGAACGTCATCGCCCTGCTGCACGCCCCGGAGAAGTGGAAGGGCTTCCTGCACTCGCAGCCGGCGGCGCCGGGCACCACCGAGGTGATGCTGGCGCTGTCGGCGTCCAGCCGCGAGGAGTGCGACGACCTGCGCGCCAGGGCGCTGGCCAACGGTGGTGCGGAGTACGCCCCGGCGATGGACTTCGGCTGGATGTACGGGGTGAGCTTCCGCGACCCGGACGGGCACGTGTGGGAGGTCAACTGGATGGACGTCGAGGCCGCGAGGCGGGCCGGCGCCGACGGCGCCTGAACGGGACCCGCGGGCGGTCCCCGGCCGCCCGCGGGCTCACAGGAGCGCGCCGGTCAGCAGCACCAGCGGTATCGACCCGGCCCAGGCGGCCGTCGTCAGGCAGGACCACCCCTTCAGCGCTGCGGTGCCCTCCAGGCCGGTGAACCGGGTGACGACCCAGAAGTACGAGTCGTTGAAGTAGCTGAACACCATCGAGCCGGCGCAGCAGGCGACGGCCGCAGCCAGCGCGGACACCCCCAGCCCTCCGACGAGCGGCGCCGTCACCGACGCCGCCGTGATCATCGCGACCGTGCCCGACCCCTGCGCCAGGCGAACCAGCGTGGCGATGAGGAACGGCACCAGGACCCCCGGCAGCGCGAGGGAAGCCACCGCCTCGGCGAGCGCGTCGCCGACGTCGGAGTCGCGCAGCACCTGCCCGAACCCCCCGCCGGCGCCGGTGATGAGGATGACGAGCCCGGCCGACGCCGCGGCGTCCGAGAGCCAGCCGGTCACCTGCCGGCGGCTCGTCCACCGGGGCAGCAGGCCGTACACGGCGATGACCAGGCCGATGATCAGCGCCACGACGGGGTGGCCGACGAAGGAGAACACCTGCGCGAGACCCGACGGCTCGTACCCGTCGTCGCCCTGCAGGACGCCCTGCGCCTCGCGGTCCACGGCCGTGGTCACGGTGTTCGCCACGATGAGCACCAGCGGCACCAGCAGCGGCAGGGCGCCGAGGAGGGCCCCCGGGCGGTGCGGGGCGGCCCCGTGCGGCGGCTCGCCCAGCGCTGCGGCCGGGTCCGGCGTCTCGTCGCCCGGCCCACCGGCGACCGCACCGGCACCGGTCCCGGCGGCCGCCCCGGCGTAGACGGCCTCGCGCACCTGCGGCTGCACCTGGTCCTCCAGCTTCGGCCCCACCCACGCCGAGTACAGGACCACCACCGGCAGCAGCAGCACCGAGAACACCAGGCCGGTGAGGATGAGCGCGCCGAGGTCGGCGCCCAGGATGCCCGCGACCCCCAGCGGGCCCGGCGTGGGCGGCACCATGTGGTGCGTCAGCGTCATCCCGCAGCCCAGCGCCAGCGCCAGCGCCACGTACCCGTGGCGCCGGCGGCGGGCGATGGACCGCGCCAGGGGGTTGAGGATGACGTACCCGGAGTCGCAGAACACCGGGATGGACACCACGGCTCCCGTGCCGCCGAGCGCCCACGCCTCCCGGTCCTTCCCCAGCGCGCGCACGAACGCGCGGGCCAGGGCGTCGGCGCCGCCGGAGACCTCCAGCACCTTGCCGACGGCCACGCCCAGGCCGATGACGATGCCGATGGACGCCAGCGTGTTCCCGAAGCCGGTGACGAGGGAGTCGAGCGTGTCGCCCGGTGCCGACCCGGCGATGGACCCGGTGACGAGGGCGGCGAGCAGCAGTGCGACGAAGGCGTCCAGCCGGGTGCGCAGGACGACGAGCACGATGACGGCGATGCCGGCGACGAGCGCCGCGAGCAGCTGGAGATCCACGGTGATCCTCCGGTGTCGGTGCGGGTGCGGTCACCCGACGCGGACAGGGTGGCGCTGCCCGCCGGTCCTGTCGACCGGTCCTGCCGACCGGTCCTGCCGACCGGTGCGGCGGGGGACCCGCGCGTCTAGGGTTCCCGGCGTCGCCGTGACGACGCGGCGGCGCCCCGCACGCCCCGAGGAGGACCCCGATGGCCACCGAGTTCCCGACCGCCCGCACCGCCGTCGTGACCGGAGGGGGTTCGCCGCGCGGCATCGGGCGGGCCCTCGCGCACCGCCTGGCGCGCGGCGGCTGGTCCGTCGCCGTCCTCGACCTCGACGGCGCGGCCGCGCGCACCGTCGCCGCCGAGCTGGAGGGGGCCGGTGCCGCCGCCCTCGGCGTGCAGGTGGACGTCGCCGACCCGGCGTCCGTGCACGCGGCCGCCGCCGCGGTCGAGCGCGAGCTGCCGCCCGTCGTCGGGCTCGCGAACCTGGCGGGCATCAGCTCCCCGACGCCGTTCCTGGACACCACGCCGGAGGAGTGGGACCGCGTCATGGCCGTCAACGCGCGCGGCACGTTCCTCGTCACGCAGCGCTTCGTGCGCGGCATGGTGGAGCGCGGCCTGGGACGCGTGGTGAGCGCCTCGTCGGTCTCCGCGCAGCGCGGTGGCGGCACCTACTCCAAGGTCGCCTACAGCGCGTCGAAGGCCGCGATCATCGGGCTGACGCGCGCCCTGGCGCGCGAGGTCAGCCCGATGGGCGTGACGGTGAACTGCGTCGCCCCCGGTCCCGTGGACACCGACATCATGGGCGGGCCGCTCACCGAGGACCGCAAGGCGGCGATGGCCGCCGACGGGCTGGTGGGCCGGGTCGGGACCGTCGACGACGTCGCCGCCCTGGTGGAGTTCCTGCTGGGACCGGACTCCGGGTACGTCACCGCCGCCACCTACGACGTCAACGGCGGCCTGCAGATCTCCTGACGGGGGGGGGCGGGGAGTCCTCAGGGGTCCCCCGGTGGTCACGGGGTGGGGCGGGAGGCGGCGTGGGCGGCCCAGGCCGCTTCCACGGCGGCCAGGGCCGTCTCGTCCTGCAGGGACGTGACGTCCCCGCCGCCGCGACCGGCGGTCAGGTCCGCCATGAGCCGGCGCATGATCTTCCCCGAGCGGGTCTTGGGCAGGTCCGGCACCACCACCACGTCACGGGGCTTGGCGACCGGGCCGATCGCCTCCGCCACGTGCGCGCGCAGCTCCTCGGCCAGCGCCGCGTCGGCGACGCCCCCGCCGTCACCGCGGGTGATGACGAACGCGACGATCCGCTGCCCCGTCGTCTCGTCCGGGGCCCCGACGACCGCGGCCTCGGCCACCCGCGGGTGCGCGACCAGCGCCGACTCCAGCTCGATGCTGGACAGCCGGTGCCCGGAGACGTTCAGGACGTCGTCGATGCGCCCGCCGATCCACACGTACCCGTCGGCGTCCTTCGTCGCCGCGTCCCCGGCCAGGTACCAGCCCTGCGCGGCGTACGGCTCCCAGTAGGACTTCACGAACCGGGCGTGGTCGCGCCACACCGTGCGGGCCATGCCCGGCCAGGGGCGGGTGATGACGAGCACCCCCGTCTCGCCGGGCGCCGTCTCGCGGCCGGCGTCGTCGACGACGGTGGCGGCCAGGCCCGGCAGCGGCACCGTGCCCGAGCCGGGCTTCAGCGGCGTCACGCCCGGCAGGGGAGCGACGACCGCGGCGCCGGTCTCCGACTGCCACCAGGTGTCCACGATCGGGCAGCGCCCGCCGCCCACCTCGCGGTGCAGCCACAGCCACGCCTCGGGGTTGATCGCCTCGCCCACCGAGCCCAGCAACCGCAGCGAGGACAGGTCGAAGCGCGCGGGCAGTTCCGGGCCGTGCTTCATGAACGTCCGCACCAGCGTGGGAGCGGTGTAGTAGGTCGTCACGCCGTACTTCTCGATGACCTCGAAGTGCCGGCCCGGGTGCGGCGTCAGCGGCGAGCCCTCGTAGATCACCTGGGTGGTCCCGTTCGACAGCGGCCCGTACATCTCGTAGCTGTGCGCGGTCACCCACGCCAGGTCCGCCTGGCACCAGTAGACGTCGTCGTCCTTGACGTCGAACACCGCCCAGTGCGACCAGGAGGTGTGGGTGAGGTACCCGCCGCTGGTGTGCACCAGGCCCTTCGGCTTCCCGGTGGTGCCGGAGGTGTAGATGATGAACAGCGGGTTCTCGCTGTCGAAGCTCGGCGCGTCGTGCTCGGTGCTCTGCCGGTCCACGACGTCGTGCCACCACACGTCGCGGCCCGGCGTCCACGGCACGTCCGGCGTCAGGTCCCCGGTGCGGCGCAGGACGAGCACGTGCTCGACGTGGTCGAGGCCCTCGACGGCTGCGTCCGCGGCGCCCTTGACGGCCACCGCCTTCCCGCGGCGGAACTGCCCGTCGGTGCACACCAGCAGCTTCGCGCCGGTGTCCTCCACCCGGAAGCGCAGCGCCTCGGCGGAGAAACCCCCGAAGACCAGGCTGACGACGGCGCCGATGCGCGCGCACGCCATCGTCGTCACGATCGTCTCCGGCAGCACCGGCAGGTACAGCACGACGCGGTCGCCGTGGCCGATGCCCAGCTCCTGCAGCGCGTTGGCCGCCCGGCACACCTCGTCCTGCAGCTGGGCGTAGGTGATCGTGCGGGAGTCGCCCGGCTCGCCCTCCCAGTGCAGCGCCACCTTGTCCCCGCGGCCGGCTGCGACGTGCCGGTCCACGCAGTTCACCGCGACGTTCAGCTTCCCGCCGACGAACCACTGGGCGGTGGGCAGCGTGGAACCGTCGAACACGGTGTGCCAGGGCTCGTCCCACTGCAGCCGCCCGGCCTGCTCGGCCCAGAACGCCTCCGGGTCCGCCGCGGCCCGCTCGTACTCCTGCGGCCCCACGTTGGCCCGGGCGGCGAACTCCGCCGGCGGGGGGAAGACCAGGTCGTCGCCGGCGGGGACGGGGGCGGTGCTCATGCGGGCGGGTCCTCCCGGGGGGGGGTCGTGGGTCCGGCGGTCAGCGTACCCAGCGGGTGGGGACGTCCCGCCGGTCGCGGTGGCGAACCGCAGGACGGGGGCAGGGCGGGGGCGTGAGCTGCCCCGGCCCGTCCCGCACGGCGTGCCGTACCCTGCTCGGACCATCCAGAGCGGCCGAGAGACCTGGCTCGACGACGCCGCAGCAACCCCCGCGCGGAGGGTGCTCACGCCAGGACCGATGGGAGAGCGCGCCATGAGCACGACGACGTCCGCCGGCGGCGGACCCGCCGAGGACGCCCTGCGCGAGGCGGCCGCGTGGTCCACCTGGCAGGAGTCGCCGTGGGGGCGGCTGCGCTACCGGGTGCTGGCGGCCCTGCTGCGCGAGCGGTGCGCACAGCTGGGCCCGGCGCCGCTGCGGGTGCTGGACGCCGGTGGCGGCGACGGCCGCGACGCGCTGCAGCTGGCGCTGGCCGGCCACGAGGTGACGGTGCTGGACACCTCCCCGGACGTGCTCGGCGCCGCCCGGGCGGCCGCGGCCGCCGCCGGGGTGGCCGACCGCGTGCGCACGGTGGCCGCGGACCTGGAGGACCTGGCCGCCCTGGCCGCGCTGACCCGCCACCGCGCGGGCGGTTCGGGGTCCTTCGACGTGGTGCTGTGCCACGACGTGCTGCAGCACCGCGGCAGCGTGCAGCAGGTGGCGGCGGACGTGGCGACGCTGGCCTCCTCCCTGCGGCCCGGTGGGCTGCTCTCGCTCATGGCCCCCAACCCGGCCGCCGACGTCCTGACCGCCGCGCTGCGCGACGGGCCGGCGCAGGCGTGGGTCCTGCTGGACGCCGAGCGGGGCGAGGACCGGGCCACCGGCCGCTCCGTGCTGCGGCTGGACCCCGCCGCCGTCGAGGCGGCCGCGGCCGCGGCGGGCTGCGAGGTCGTCGGTCGCGCCGGGGTCCTGACGGTCACGACGCTGCTGGAGGACGCGCAGCGGGCCGACGAGAACTCCGTCGCCGACCTGGAGGAGCTGGAGGTCGAGCTCAGCCGCCGCGAGGAGTTCCGCCGGACGGCGCGGTTCTGGCACCTGCTGGCCCGCCGGCGCTGACGGCCGCGCCCCCCACGTCGCCGCGGGTGCCGGCACCGGCACCGCCCGCCCTCACCGGCGGTGCCCCAGGACGAACGTGCGGATCGCGGTGACCGCCGCCCCCCGCGCCCACTCCGGGAAACCCGTGTGCTGCACGGCGACGTCGAGCTCGGAGGCGCGCGGGTTGCGGTGCGCGCGGATCCCCGCGCGCACCGCCTCCCGCCCCACCTCCGCCAGCCCGGCGTTCTCCCCGGACACCAGCACCGTGCGCGGCATCGTCAGGTTCCCGATCGCCGCCACCAGGACGCCGAGCGCGCGGGCGGAGTCGTCGACCACCCGCCGGGCCAGCGGCTGGCCCGCGACCGCCAGGTCCAGGACCTCCGTGAACCCCACGGGGCGGCGCAGCGCGAGGCCGGCGCGGACCTCGACCGCCTGGCGGGTGAGCATCGCCTCCGCGCAGCCGGTGTGCCCCTCGGGGCAGAGCGGCCCGGTCGGGTCCAGCGGGAAGTGCCCCAGCAGGCCCACCCCCGCGTCGGGGTGGTCCACGACCTCGTCGTGCACGACGAGGCCGTACCCCACGCCCGTGCCGATCGCCAGGACCGCGAAGCGGTCGCAGCGCCGGGCCGTGCCGAACCACTGCTCGGCGCGCGTCAGGGACAGCACGTCGTTGTCCACGACGACCGGCACACCCAGTTCCGCCTCCAGCGAGGGACCGAACGGCACGGACTCCCACCCCAGGTACCGGGCGGAGAGGACCTCCCCGTCGGGGGCGACCCGCCCGCCCAGCCCGACGCCGACCGCGCGCACCCCCGGGCGGCGCGGACCGGTCAGGTCCGCGAGCGAGCGCACCAGGTCGCCGACGACGGCGACGCAGGTGGCGGGGGAGCGGTCGGGCAGCGGCGCCTCCAGTTCCGCCACCACCCTCGCCCGCAGGGTCGTCAGCACCGCGTAGGCGGTGTCGGCGGTCAGCTTGACGCCCGCGAAGTGGTGGCCGTCCTCCTCCACGTCGAGCGGGCGCGTCGGCCGGCCCGACGTCGGGTCGAGGGCGCCGGGGGTCTCCACCAGCAGACCGGAGTCCAGCAGCGGGCGCGAGAGCCGCGTGAGGCTGCCGGGGGAGAGGTCCAGGCGGCGGGCGAGCTCGCTGCGCGGCAGCGGCCCGTCGAGCAGGACCTCCAGGGCGATGCTGTGGGCCGGGCCGGTCAGCGGCGTCCAGGCGGTGGCCGGTCGCCCCGGTGTCGTCGTGGTCATCCCGCTCCTCCGCTCGTCGCGCACCGGGGCGCGTGCCGGGAACGGTAGCTCAGTATCGTGACGAAACCCCCGGCGGCGCCCGCCTTCCTCCGAGGGTGGCTGGATCGAGCTCGGAGGACCGTTGACGGCGTGCTGAGTTTTGTCGTAGAACTCTGCGCAGCGCACGACCCCGTCCACGACGACGTGATCCGGAGATGCCGTGACCGTTCTGCAGCACGAGAGCACCGCCCCCACCCGCACTGCGGGGCCGGGGGAGGTGGTGCACCTGCGGGCCGCCGGCGTCGGCGTCGTCCTGCGCACGCACGCCGACCAGCTCCCCTCCGTGGTGCACTGGGGCGCCGACCTCGGCGACCTCGAACCGGCCGCCCTCGACGGCCTGGTCGCCGCCGGCGCCACCGCCCGCGCCAACAACGCCGTCGACGTCGAGCGGCCCCTGGCCCTGCTGCCCGAGCAGGCCCAGGGGTGGAGCGGGACCCCCGGCCTCGCCGGGCACCGCGACGGCACCGGCTGGACCACCCGCTTCGCACCCACCGCCGTCGAGGTCGCCGACGCCGGGCCGCTCGGCGGGCGCGTCGAGGTCCACGCCACCGACGCCGCGGCGGGGCTCGAACTGCGCCTCGAGCTCGACCTGCTGCCCTCGGGCCTGCTGCGCCACCGCGCGCACCTGGCGAACACCGGCCGGGGCGCCTACGAGGTCGGCGCCCTCGCCCTCGCGCTGCCGGTGCCCCCCGTGGCCACCGAACTGCTCGACATGGCGGGCCGCTGGGGCAAGGAGCGCGTGCCGCAGCGGCTGCCGTTCGTCGTCGGGGCCCACGTGCGCGAGAACCGCCGCGGGCGCACCGGCCCGGACGCGCCCCTCGTGCTCGCCGCAGGCACGGCCGGCTTCGGCTTCCGCACCGGGGAGGTGTGGGCCCAGCACGTCGCCTTCAGCGGCAACCACCGCAGCCTGGCCGAGCGCCAGCACACCGGCACCGCCGTCCTGTCCGGCGGGGAGCTGCTGCTGCCCGGCGAGGTGCGCCTGGCCGCCGGCGAGGGCTACAGCTCGCCCTGGGTGTACGCCGCCCACTCCGAGCACGGCCTGGACGGGATCGCCGCCCGGTTCCACACCCACCTGCGCTCGCGGCCGCACCACCCCTCGAACCCGCGCCCCGTCATCGCCAACACCTGGGAGGCGGTGTACTTCGACCACGACCTCGGCAGGCTCACCGACCTGGCCCGCGCCGCCGCCGAGGTCGGCGCCGAGCGGTACGTCCTGGACGACGGCTGGTTCCGGCACCGTCGCGACGACACCGCGGGCCTGGGGGACTGGTACGTCGACGAGGACGTCTGGCCGGACGGGCTCACCCCGCTCGTCGACGTGGTCACCGGCCTCGGCATGCAGTTCGGCCTCTGGGTTGAACCCGAGATGGTCAACCCCGACTCCGACCTGGCCCGTGCCCACCCGGACTGGATCCTGCGCCCCCGCGAGGACGTGCTGCCCCCCGCCGCGCGCCAGCAGCAGGTCCTCGACCTGGGCCACCCCGACGCCTACGCCCACCTGCTCGAGCGCCTGGACGCCCTGCTCACCGAGAACGACATCGCCTACCTGAAGTGGGACCACAACCGGGACCTGCTCGAGGCCGGTTCCGGCCCCGGGCGCCGACCCGGCGTGCACGCGCAGACCCTCGCGGTGTACCGGCTCATGGACGAGCTGCGCGCGCGGCACCCCGGCGTGGAGATCGAGTCCTGCTCCTCCGGGGGCCTTCGCGTGGACCTGGAGGTGCTCGAGCACACCGACCGCGTGTGGGGCAGCGACTGCATCGACCCCCTGGAACGTCAGCAGATCCAGCGGTGGACGGCGCAGCTGCTGCCGCCGGAGCTCGTCGGCTCGCACGTCGGCGCCTCCCCCTCGCACACCACCCACCGCAGCAGCGACCTCTCCTTCCGCGCCGGCACCGCGCTGTTCGCGTCCTTCGGCATCGAGACGGACCTGACGCGGATGGAGCCCGCCGAGCGCGCGGAGCTCGCCCGGTGGGTGGCCCTCTACAAGGAGCTGCGGCCGCTGCTGCACACCGGGACCACCGTGCGCGCCGACCCGCACGACGAGTCCCGCGCCGTGCACGGCGTCGTGTCCGCCGACGGCGCCGACGCGCTGTTCGCCGTGGTGCAGCTGAGCACCCCCGACACCAGCCTGCCCGGGCGGGTACGCCTGCCCGGCCTCGACCCGGACGCGACCTACCACGTCGCGCCGCAGCCGCCGGGCGACACCCCGGCGGTGCAGGGCGGGGACGTCCTGCCGTGGACGGCGGAAGGGGGCGTGCGGCTCACCGGTCGGGCGCTGGCCGCCGCCGGGGTCACGACCCCCGCCCTGCAGCCGCAGCAGCTCCTCCTCCTGCGCACCCGGAAGGTCTGACGCGATGGCACTCACGAGCAGAGCCGCTCGTCCGGGCAGCAGCACACGTCCCACCCTGCAGCTGCGCGGCTACCGCCCGGACAGCAACGGCACCCCCCGCGAGCGCCTCACGGCCCTGGCGTTCGTCCTCCCGGCGCTGCTGGGTTTCAGCGTCTTCTACCTCTGGCCCACCCTGCGGGGCCTGTACTACAGCTTCACCGACTTCGACGTCTTCAACCGGCCCACCTGGGTGGGGCTGGACAACTACGCGACGATCCTGGACGACCCGACGTTCTGGAACGCGATGAAGGTGACGCTGCAGTACGTCGTCATCAACATCGGTACCCAGACCGTCCTGGCGCTGCTGCTGGCCGTCCTGCTGCACCGGCTCACCCGCTCGGTCCTCGTCCGCAGCGTCATCGTCCTGCCGTACCTCATCTCCAACGTCGTCGTCGCCCTGGTGTTCTACTGGATGCTCGACGCCCAGATCGGCATCACCAACCAGTTCCTCGGCTGGCTCGGCGTCGACGCCGTCCCGTTCTTCGGCAGCCAGGACTGGGCGATCCCCACGATCGCGCTGGTGAACACCTGGCGGCACCTCGGGTACACGGCCCTGCTGATCTTCGCCGGGCTCCTCATGATCCCGGACCACGTGTACGAGGCCGGCCGGGTCGACGGCGCCTCGGAGTGGAAGATGTTCTGGCGGATCACGCTGCCGCTGCTGCGGCCGATCCTCGCCCTCGTGCTCGTCATCACGGTCGTCGGCTCGTTCCAGGCGTTCGACACCGTCGCCGTCACCACCGCCGGCGGGCCCGCCGACGCCACCAAGGTCATCCAGTACTACATCTTCGACCTGGCCTTCCAGCGCTACCAGTTCGGGTACGCCTCGGCCGTCTCGGTCGTCCTGTTCCTCATCCTCGCGGCCGTCGCCTTCGTCCAGCTCAGGCTGATGCGGGCCAACGAGTCCGACGTCGCCTGAGCGCGACCCCATCGAACGATCCCAGGAGGCGACGTGGCCACCGCAGTGACGACGTTCGACGAGGCCGTCGCGGCCTCACGACCCACCAGGACCCGCCGGGGACGGCCCGGTGCCGGACGGTTCCTGGCCTGGACCGCCCTGGTCCTCATCGTGCTCGTGACCCTCTTCCCGTTCTACTGGATGCTGCGCACCGCGTTCTCCAACGGTGCCTACCTCGCCACCCAGCCGTCCAGCCTGCTGCCGGTCGAGCCCACGCTCGGCGCCTTCGAGCGGGTCCTCGGCCTGGCGACCACCGAGGAGGCGCAGGCTCAGGCCGGTTCCGGCGCCTCCGTGAACATCGGCCGCTACCTGCTGAACTCCGTGGTCGTGGCCACGCTCATCACCGCCGGGCAGGTGTTCTTCGGCGCACTGGCCGCCTACGCGTTCTCCCGGTTGCGCTGGCCCGGCCGCGACGCGGTCTTCTTCGTCTTCCTCACCGCGCTCATGGTTCCGCCGATCTTCACGCAACTGCCGAACTTCCTGCTCATGCGGGACCTCGGCATCCTCAACACCTACGCCGCGATCGTCCTGCCGTTCTTCTTCATGACCCCCTTCGCGATCTTCTTCCTGCGGCAGTTCTTCCTCGGCATCCCGCACGAGGTCGAGGAAGCCGCCCGGCTCGACGGCGCGGGCGCCCTGCGTCGCTTCTTCGGCGTCGTGCTGCCGATGGCGTCCGGGCCGCTGGTGACCCTGACGATCCTGCAGTACATCCAGGCGTGGGGCGAGTACTTCTGGCCGCTGCTCGTCGCCAGCGACCCCGACGTCCGCGTGCTCACCGTCGGCCTGGGTGTCTTCCGGGCTCAGACGCCGCAGGGCTCGCCGGACTGGGCGGGCCTGATGGCCGCGACGCTGCTCGCCGCCCTGCCGATCATCGTCCTGTTCGCGATCTTCAGCCGGAAGGTCGTCAACTCCATCGGCTTCTCCGGCATCAAGTGAGGAACCCCGTGACGCACCAGCGCCCCACCTCCCGAGCCCGCCGCGCCGTCGCGGCCGCCGGCACCGCCCTGCTGCTGACGGCCTGCGGCTCCTACGGCGTCGACCCCGGCGCCGACGCCGGCACCGGCACCGTCACCTACTGGCTGTGGGAGTCCGCCCAGCTGCCCGCCTACCAGCAGTGCGCCGACGACTTCGAGGCCCGGAACCCCGACATCGACATCCAGATCGAGCAGTTCGGGTGGGACGACTACTGGAACAAGCTGTTCACCGGTTTCGTCGCCAACTCCGCCCCCGACGTCTTCGCCAACCACACCTCCCGGTACGGGGAGTTCGCCGAGCGCGGGCTCATCGTCCCCGTCGACGAGTACGTCGAGCGGGACCGCATCGACCTGTCGAAGTACGTCGCCGGAACCACCGAGCTGTGGGTCGGGCCCGACGGCAAGCGCTACGGGCTGCCGAAGGACTTCGACACCATCGGCATCTTCTACAACGAGGGGATGACCGAGGAGGCCGGCATCACCCGGGAGCAGATGGGGTCCCTCACCTGGAACCCGCAGGACGGCGGCACCTACGAGGACGTCATCGCGCGCCTGACCGTCGACGAGAACGGCGTGCGCGGCGACGAACCGGGGTTCGACAAGGACAACGTGCGCACCTACGGGCTCGGCCTGGGCAGCGCCGGTGCGCCGTTCGGCCAGGTGGAGTGGTCCTACCTGGCCATGACCACCGGCTGGTGGTACATGGACGCCGAGGCGTGGGGCACCGCGTTCCACTACGACGACCAGCGCTTCCTGGACACCTACGCCTGGTGGCGGGGCCTCATCGAGAAGGGCTACATGCCGCCGCTGGCGCTCACCGAGGGCGGCGCGCCGGACCAGCAGATGCAGGCCGGCCGGTACGCCATGGTCACCGAGGGCTCGTGGCAGACCGCCAACTACGGCGCCCTGGAAGGCGTCGACCTGGCCCTGGCCCCCACCCCCGTCGGGCCCGCGGGGCACCGCGCGGCCATGCAGAACTCCCTGGCCGACTCCATCTCCACGTCCTCGCAGGTGAAGGGAGCGGCCTGGGAGTGGGCCTCGTACCTGGGGTCGGTCCAGTGCCAGTCCGTCGTCGCCGAGGCCGGGGTCGTCATGCCCGCGGTCGCCAGCACGGTCGACACCGCGAAGCGGGCGCTCGGCCGCACCGGCTTCGACATCAGCGCCTTCACCGACCAGATCGAGGCCGGGACGACCTTCCCGTACCCGGCCGTCCTCAACGCCGCCGAGGTCCAGAGCATCACGACGTCGGCGATGGAGAACGTCATGGCGTTCAACGCCGACGTCTCCACGCTGAGCAGGATGAACGAGGAGGTCAACGCCCTGTTCGACTGAGCGCGGTGCCGGCGCTCGTGCCCGCCCGCGCGGCGCGGTACGCGCCCGGCGAGCAGCCGCACGCCCGGGTGAAGTGGGCGTAGAGGCTGCTCTGCGAACCGAAACCGGCGGCGTGCGCGACGGCCGCGGTGGTCATCGACGTCGTCAGCAGCAGCCGCTGCGCCTCGGCCACCCGGTGGCGCGCGAGCTGCTCGCCCAGAGAGACCCCCACCGACCGGCGGAACAGGGTGGTGGCGTAGTTCGGGTTGAGGTTCGCGGCGCGGGCGATGTCCGCGGCGGTCACCGGTTCGCGGAAGTGCTCCGCGGTCCAGCTGGCCATCCGGGCGACCGGGCGCAGGTCCGCCCGACCGCTCTGCCCCGCCCCGGCGAGGCCGGGTGAGCGGCCCGCTGCTGCCACGATCCTCAGCAGCAGCGCGTGCACCTCCAGCAGCAGCGCCTGCGCGCGCTCGCCGCCGTCGTCGAGGTCCTGCTGCCACGTGGTGAAGAGGGCCGGCGCGTGGGCGCCGACCTCGGCCGTGGGCACCACGAGCGTGCGGTGGGCCAGGACCTCGGTGGTGAACGCCTCCGGCAGCGACCACCGCAGGACCGTCGCGAGGGGGACGTGGATCCACGCGACGTCGCTGCGCGGCAAGGGGTCCTGCTCCAGCAGCCGGTGCGGTGCGGCCGCCCAGAACATCGCGGTGCTGCCGGCCGGGACGCTCGTCCGCGACCCGCCCGAGAGGTACTCCAGCCGCCCCTCGACGACGACGTTGACCTCCACGTCGTCGTGGCGGTGGAACCGGCGCATCGGCGGTGCGGGCCCGCGGTGCACCCACAGGGCGGACTCCTCGACCTCCGCCTCCTCCGGCACGCGGGCCAGCCTAGGTGCTGAGGATCCTGGAAGTTCCCGGTGGCTCGCCGGAGGCCCGCGGGCTCGGCTCCCTCCTAGCGTCGAGCTCATGAGCCCGACGCGCCCCCCGAAGATCACCATCATCGGCGCCGGGGGGTACGTCTTCCCCCTCCGCCTCATCGGCGACATCCTCAGCTTCCCGGCGCTGCGCTCGGCCCGGCTGTGCCTCATGGACGTCGACCCGGGCAAGCTCGCCCCCGTCGCCGAGGCCGCGCGCAAGCTCGTCGCGCACCACGGCTTCGGCGTGGAGGTCACCGAGACCACCGAGCGCCGCCGGGCGCTGGAGGGCGCCGACTTCGTCATCATCACCTTCCAGGTCGGGGGCGTGGCCTCCTACCGCCACGACGTGGAGGTCCCGCGCCGCTACGGCGTCGACCAGACCGTCGGCGACACCGTCGGCCCCGGCGGCGTCTTCCGCTTCCTGCGATCGGTGCCGGCCTACGAGGCCATCGCCGCCGACGCCCGCGAAGCCTGCCCGGACGCGGTCTTCATCAACTACGCGAACCCGATGGCCATGGCCACGGCCTTCCTCAACGCCCGGGGGCTGCGGACCGTCGGCCTGTGCCACAGCGTCCAGGGCACCACCCGCATGCTGGCCCGCACCCTCGGCGTGCCCTACGAGGAGGTCGACTACCTCTCGGCGGGCATCAACCACCAGGCCTGGATCCTGCGCTTCCGCCGCCGCGGCGGCGAGGACCTCTACCCGCGGCTGCGCGAGGTCATGACCGAGCGGCACGTCGTCGGCAGGGCCGCCGCCGACCTGGCCGGCGACGACGGTGACCACAGCGGTGCCGCGGCCGCGGCCAGCACCTACGAGGGCGGCAACGAGCAGGTCCGCACCGCGCTCATGAACGCCTTCGGCTACTTCGAGACCGAGTCCAGCCACCACGCCTCGGAGTACCTGCCCTACTTCCGCAAGGACCCCGAGACGGTCCAGCGGTACGTCCCGCAGCGCTGGGACTACTACGAGATCTGCGCCGCCCACGACGACCAGGGCGACATCGACGCCCAGCTGGCCAGGCTCCAGGCCGACCTGGCGCCGAGCGTGGAGTACGGCGCCACCATCGTGAACTCGGTCGTCACCGGCGTGCCGTCGGTCGTCTACGGCAACGTCCCCAACGCGACGGGGGTGATCGCCAACCTGCCCGCCGACGCGTGCGTCGAGGTCCCGTGCCTGGTCGACGCCAACGGCGTGCAGCCGACGGCGGTGGGGGCGCTGCCCCCGCAGCTGGCGGCGCTGAACCGCACCAACGTCAACGTGCAGACGCTCGCCGTCCAGGCGGCGCTGACGGGGGAGCGCGAGCACGTCTTCCACGCCGTCGCCCTCGACCCGCTGACCGCGGCGCTGCTCACCCTGGAGCAGGTGCGCGCGATGACCGGGGAGCTGCTCGCCGCCCACGCCGACCTGCTGCCCGAGGCCCTGAAGCCCTGAGCGCCGGCCCCCGCCGACGGGTCCGGCGCCGTCAGCAGGGAGCGGGCGGTGAGCCTGTGAGACACTGCGGACGGTCGGGCGTTCCCCACACCGGGCGACCGACCCGCCGACCAGACCGCCGTTCGGAGCGTGGCGGCCGGGCAGCGCCGCGGTCCAGTGGAAGGGCCTCGCAGGCGCCCCGGTCCCCGATCCGGCCGGAGGGCGGGCGGCGGCACGAGCGGAGCGCCGCCCACCGCGCGCGAACCCCGCCCGTGCACCGAGGACTTCCGCCGGGTGCGGGCCACCCCACCCGGCGATCCCTTCGAGGACGCCCTCCGGCGGCCACGGGTTCACCGGTGGAGTGGCCGTCGGCGGGCGACGGGAGCACCCGTGACGACCACACCTGAAGAGAACGAACGCAACGCGGCGACGCAGGCGGAGACCGGCCCCACCCGCCCGCGACGGCGCCGAGCCGCCAGTCGCCCCGCGGGGCCGCCGGTGCGCACCGAGCAGCCCGCGGCCGCTGCCGAGCAGTCCGCGGGGACGACTGCGGACCAGCCTGCCGGCGAGGTGGCCGGCGGCACCGCCGAGCAGACCGTGCCGGCACCTCCCGCTGCGCCGTCCGCGCGAGCCTCCGCGGCAGCTCCCGCGGAAGAGCCGGCCCCTGCGGAAGAGCCGGCCCCTGCGGAAGAGCCGGCCCCTGCGGAAGAGCCGGCCCCGGTGGAGGAGCCCGCCCCCGCGCCCCGGCGCCGCGCCCGCCGGGCCACGCGCCGCACCGGCACTCCCGCGGCCGTCGCCGAGGAGGCTGCCGTGGAGCAGCCCGTCGGTGAGGTGGCGGGCGGCACCGTCGAGCAGACCGTGCCGGCCACCCCCGCCGAGCCCGCTCCCGAGGCGCCCGCCGAACCCGCCGCCGAGGCGCCCGCCGAACCCGCCGCCGAGGCGCCCGCCGAACCCGCCGCCGAGGCGCCCGCCGAACCCGCCGCCGAGGCGCTCGCCGACCCGCCCGCGCGGCGCCGTCGCGCCTCCCGGTCGCGCTCGAAGGCTCCCGCGGAGCCGGCCGAGGTGGCCGTGGCGCAGGACCGTCCCGTCGAGGAGGAGCCGGTCCAGCCGCCCGCCGAGCCCGCCGCTCCTGAGGCCGCCGCCGAGCCCGCGGCCGAGCTCACCCCGGTGGCCGCGGCCGAGCAGGCCCCGTCGGACGACCTGCAGGACCTCATGGACGACCCGGTGCTCCTGCGCGCCGGGCTGGCGCGCCGTGAGCGCACCGCCGCCGAACGCGCTGCCGAGGCCGCCGCGCGCGCCACGGCCGTCTTCTTCCAGGCGCCCGCCGTCGACGAGGCGCCCCGCCGCAGCCGGCGCGCCTCCGCGCCGGCCGGCCCGCCCCGCCCCGCGGCCGAGCGCTCCGCGCACGAGCCCGGTGAGGACGCGGTCCGCGACCCCGAGGACCTCCTCGACGCGCTGACGACCACCGGTGAGGACGTCGAGGTCGAGGGCGGGCCCCTGCGGGGCGCCGGGGACGACGAGGTGGACACCGACGCCGAGGACGACGGCCCGGCCGGCACCGGGGCCGACGACGACGAGGACGCCGGCGGCCGCCGCCGTCGCCGCCGCGGTGGCCGGGGCCGGCGCGGCCGTTCCCGCGAGGACGCCGAGCGCGCCGCCGAGGACGAGGGCCACGGCGACGACCGGAGCGGGGACGAGGAGCCCCACGCGGTCGCGGACGACTCCGCCGCCGACGAGGACACCGAGGGTGACGAGGGCGCCGAGGCGGACGAGACGTCCGGCTCCTCCCGCCGTCGCCGTCGCCGCCGCCGCCGCGGCGGGGCCGCCGAGGGCGACGAGCCCTCGCCCGACGACCCGCCGAACACGGTCGTGCGGGTGCGCGAGCCGCGCCGCAGCCGCAGCGGCGGCACCGGCGGGGGCACCGGCGAGGACGAGATCACCGCGCTGAAGGGCTCCACCCGCCTGGAGGCCAAGAAGCAGCGCCGCCGGGAGGGCCGGGAGCAGGGGCGCAAGCGCACCATCCTGACCGAGGCCGAGTTCCTGGCCCGCCGCGAGAGCGTCGAGCGCGTCATGGTGGTGCGCGAGGGGGACGGCGTCACGCAGATCGGCGTCCTGGAGGACGGCGTCCTGGTGGAGCACTACGGGGCGCGCAAGGCGCAGACCACCATGGTGGGCAACGTCTACCTGGGCCGCGTGCAGAACGTGCTGCCCAGCATGGAGGCCGCCTTCGTCGACGTCGGCAAGGGCCGCAACGCCGTGCTGTACGCCGGCGAGGTGAACTGGGACGCCGCCGGCCTCGAGGGTCAGCCGCGCCGCATCGAGGCCGCGCTGAAGTCCGGCGACCCGGTCCTCGTGCAGGTCACCAAGGACCCCGTGGGCCACAAGGGGGCCCGGCTCACCAGCCAGGTCTCGCTGCCCGGCCGGTACCTGGTCTACGTGCCGCGCGGGTCCATGACCGGCATCTCCCGCAAGCTGCCCGACACCGAGCGCTCCCGGCTGAAGAAGGTCCTCAAGAAGGTCGTCCCCGAGGGCGCCGGCGTCATCGTGCGCACCGCCGCCGAGGGCGTGGCCGAGGAGGAGCTCGCCGCGGACGTGCAGCGCCTGCAGGCCACCTGGGAGTCCATCCAGGCCAAGGCGTCCTCCAAGAACGCCCCCGTCCTCCTGCACGGCGAGCCCGACCTGACCGTGCGCGTCGTGCGCGACGTCTTCAACGAGGACTTCTCCCGCCTGGTCATCTCCGGCGAGGAGGCGTGGGAGACCGTGCACGGCTACGTCGCCGACGTCGCCCCGGACCTCGCCGCCCGGCTGGAGCGCTGGGAGGGCGAGGAGGACGTCTTCGCCGCCCACCGCGTCGACGAGCAGCTGCAGAAGGCCCTCGGGCGCAAGGTGTGGCTGCCCTCGGGCGGCTCGCTGGTCATCGACCCGACCGAGGCGATGCACGTCATCGACGTCAACACCGGCAAGTTCACCGGTTCCGGCGGCACGCTGGAGGAGACGGTGACGCGCAACAACCTCGAGGCCGCCGAGGAGATCGTCCGCCAGCTGCGCCTGCGCGACATCGGCGGAATCATCGTGATCGACTTCATCGACATGGTCCTGGAGTCCAACCGCGACCTCGTGCTGCGCCGGCTCGTGGAGTGCCTCGGCCGCGACCGCACCAAGCACCAGGTCGCGGAGGTCACCTCGCTGGGCCTGGTGCAGATGACCCGCAAGCGCACCGGGCAGGGCCTGGCGGCCGTGCTGGAGGAGCTGGGGTCCGCGCCCGCCGAGAACGGCTCGGGTGCTGCCGAGAACGGCTCCGGGAGCGGCGCCCCGAACGGTGCCGGCGGGAGCCCGAACGGTGCCGGCGGCCCGAGCGGTCCGGGCGGTGGGTCGTCGGGCAAGTCCCGCGGTCGCCGGGGCCGCGGCTCGCGCGAGGCGCGCGCCGAGGTGGAGGCGCCCTCCCCGGAGCCCTCCGGTGCCGAGGCGCCGGCCAGGGAACCGGGCAAGGACCCCGCCGTGCTGGCCGCCATGGCGGCCGTCGCGGCGGCCGGGCGCAAGGAGGCGGGGCTCGCCGGGGCGAGCCCCGCCGAGGCCGTCGGCGACGCCCTCTCGCAGACCGGTGAGCCGGTCGGTGCGGACGGCGGCGGCGAGTCGTTTTGACCCCCGAGGGTGGCGTTACGTACGCTTGACCCTTGGTGCGCCACCGTGCGCGAGCCCTGGTCCGCGTCGAGCGGTCCGGTGGCGTCCCAGTTCGTGCGAGAGAAACGGGTTCGTTGTGGTCTACGCCATCGTCCGCGCCGGCGGCCGGCAGGAGAAGGTCTCGGTCGGCGACGTGCTGACCATCGACCGGGTCGCCGTTCCCAGCGGGGAGACCCTGCAGCTGCAGCCGCTGCTCCTCGTCGACGGTGAGACCGTCACCCACGACGCGTCCGCGCTGTCGGGTGTGAAGGTCGTCGCCGAGGTGATCGAAGGGGCCCGCGGGCCCAAGATCACCATCCTGAAGTACAAGAACAAGACCGGGTACCGCAAGCGTCAGGGGCACCGCTCCAAGCTGACCCGTGTCAAGATCACCAGCATCGGGGAGTGACGTCAGCTCATGGCACACAAGAAGGGCGCGAGCTCCTCGCGCAACGGTCGTGACTCCGCCGCGCAGCGCCTCGGCGTGAAGCGCTTCGGCGGCCAGGTCGTCGGCGCCGGCGAGATCATCGTCCGCCAGCGCGGCACCCACTGGCACCCCGGTGCCGGCGTGGGCCGCGGTGGCGACGACACGCTGTTCGCCCTGGTCCCGGGTGCCGTCGAGTTCGGCACCCGCCGCGGCCGCAAGGTCGTCAACGTCGTCGCGGGCGAGTGACGACGCACCAGTCGTGACACGGAGGGGCGGGCCGGGCATCCGGTCCGCCCCTCCGTGCGTTGCGCACGATCACCCACCCCGTCCGCCGGTCGGCGCGCGGGGGCCAGCAGTCCTCAGAGAGCCGGAGAGTCGCCATGTCCGCCACGTCCCCCACGTTCGTGGACCGGGTCGTCCTGCACGTCGCAGGCGGTGACGGCGGCAACGGCTGCGCGTCGGTGCACCGCGAGAAGTTCAAGCCGCTGGGCGGTCCCGACGGCGGCAACGGCGGGCGCGGCGGCGACGTCGTCCTCGAGGTCGACCCGCAGGTGACGACCCTGCTGGACCTGCACCGCCGCCCCCACCGCAGCGCCCCCGACGGCCGCTTCGGCATGGGCGGCAACCGCAGCGGCGCCGAGGGCGAGGACCTCGTCATCGGCGTGCCCGACGGCACCATCGTGCGCTCGGCCAAGGGGGAGCTGCTGGCCGACATGGTCGGTGTCGGCACCCGCTTCGTGGCCGCCGCCGGCGGCCGCGGCGGGCTCGGCAACGCCGCGCTGGCATCCCCGCGCCGCAAGGCCCCCGGTTTCGCGCTCCTCGGGGAGCCCGGCACCGCCCGCGACATCGTGCTCGAGCTGAAGACGCTCGCCGACGTCGCGCTCGTCGGCTTCCCCAGCGCCGGCAAGTCCAGCCTCGTCGCGGCCCTGTCCGCGGCCCGGCCGAAGATCGCCGACTACCCCTTCACCACGCTCGTGCCGAACCTCGGCGTCGTCGAGGCCGGCGACACCCGGTTCACCGTCGCGGACGTCCCCGGCCTCATCCCCGGCGCCAGCGAGGGCCGCGGGCTCGGCCTGGACTTCCTGCGCCACGTGGAGCGCTGCGTGGCCCTCGTGCACGTCCTGGACGGTGCGAACCTCGAGGCCGACCGCGACCCGGTCAGCGACCTGGAGGCCATCGAGAAGGAGCTCGCCGCGTACCGCGTCGACGACGGCACGGTCCCCCTGCAGGACCGGCCCCGCCTCGTCGTGATCAACAAGGCCGACGTGCCCGACGCCCGCGACATGGCCGAGATCGTCCGCGCCGACCTGGAGCGCCGCGGGGACCCGGTCTTCGTCGTCTCCGCCGTCTCGCACGCCGGGCTGCGCGAGCTCACCTTCGCCATGGCCCAGCTCGTCCAGGCCTCCCGCGACGCCGCCCCCGAGGCGGTGCCGACGCGCATCGTGCTGACCCCCCCGGCCGTGGACGAGACCGGCTTCACCGTCACGCGTGAGGAGTACGGCGACGAGCTGACGGGCGGCGTGCGCTTCCGCGTGCGCGGTGAGAAGCCGCGGCGCTGGGTCCGCCAGACCGACTTCACCAACGACGAGGCCGTGGGCTACCTGGCCGACCGCCTGGCCCGCCTGGGCGTGGAGGACGAGCTGTTCAAGGCCGGCGCGGTCCCCGGCGCCGAGGTCGTCATCGGCGACGAGACCGACGCCGTCGTCTTCGACTGGGAGCCGACCATGGTCTCCGGCGCCGAGGTGCTGGGCCAGCGCGGCAGCGACCTGCGGCTGGAGGACCACTCCCGCCCCACCCGCGCCGCCAAGCGCGAGCAGGAGCGCGAGCGCCGCGCCGCCAAGGCCGCGGCCCGCTCGGAGCTGGAGGTCGAGCGCCGCGCCGGGCACTGGACGGCCGACGACGACTCCGGCGACTCCGGCGACTCCGGCGGCTCCGCCGGGGCGGGCGCGCCCACGACGGGCGGGGCCGACGGGGAGGGAGCCGCCGGCGACGCGCGGCCCGCCGGCCAGCGGTGAGCGAGCTCACCGCGCCCGCACCCGCGCGTCGCGACGCCCTCGTCGGGGCGCGGCGGGTCGTCGTCAAGGTGGGCTCGTCCTCGCTGACCACCGCGTCCGGCGGTCTGGACGCCGCCCGGCTCGAGGCCCTCGTCGAGGCCCTCGTGCAGCGGCGGGCGGGTGGCGGCGACGTCGTCCTGGTCTCCTCCGGGGCCATCGCGGCGGGCCTCGCCCCGCTGGGGCTGCGCAAGCGCCCCCGCGACCTCGCCAGCCAGCAGGCCGCGGCCAGCGTGGGTCAGGGTCTGCTGCTGGCCGAGTACACCCGCGCCTTCGCCCGTGCGGGGCTCACCGTCGGGCAGGTGCTGCTGACCGCCGAGGACGTGGCGCGTCGCAGCCACTACGGCAACGCGCAGCGCACGCTGGAGCGGCTGCTGGCGCTGGACGTGGTGCCGGTGGTCAACGAGAACGACACCGTCGCCACCCACGAGATCCGCTTCGGCGACAACGACCGCCTCGCGGCCCTCGTGGCGCACCTCGTGCGCGCCGACGCGCTGGTGCTGCTCAGCGACGTGGACGCCCTCTACGACGCCCCGCCCGCCCGCCCCGGTGCCCGGCGCATCGCCCTGGTCCGCGGCCCGCAGGACCTCGCCGGCGTCACCGTGGGTGCCGCCGGCGCGGCCGGGGTGGGCACCGGCGGGATGGCCACCAAGGTGGAGGCCGCGAGCATCGCCGTGGCCGCGGGGGTGCCGGCGCTGGTGACCTCCGCGTCGCTGGCCCGCGAGGCGCTGAGCGGAGCCGACGTGGGGACCTGGTTCGCGGTGCCGCCGGCCCGCGGGTCGCGCCGCGGCACCCGGCAGCTGTGGCTCGCCCACGCCGCCAGCCCCGCCGGCCGCCTCGTGCTGGACGAGGGCGCGGTGCGGGCCGTGCGCGAGCGCAGGTCCTCGCTGCTGCCCGCGGGCGTCCTCGGGCTCAGCGGCCGCTTCCGGGCGGGGGACCCGGTGGACCTGGTCGACGGAAACGGCCGCGCGCTGGCCCGCGGGCTGGTGAACTACTCCTCGGAGGAGCTGCCGGACATGCTCGGCCGGTCGACGCGCGAGCTCGCCCGGCAGTGGGGTCCGGCGTACGAGCGCGAGGTGGTGCACCGCGACCACCTGGTGCTCCTGGGACGCCCCTGAGGCGCGTGCAGCGAGGAGCCGGAGTTGGGTGGAGCGCCGCTGTCGCTGTGGTCGGTGACCCTGACCCTGGCCGGGCAGCCGGTGGACGTCGGGCAGCTGCGCCCGGCGCTGGACCGGCTCGTGGGCGAGCACCCCTTCCTGTCGAGCATCCGCTACAGCGACACCCGCGCGGAGGTGCGGTACTGGGACGAGGCGCGCGACGTCGACGACGCCGCCGCCATGGCGGTGCGGCTGTGGCCCGAGCACCGCGCCAGCGCCGGCCTGCCCGCCTGGGACGTCGTGGGCGTGGAGGTCGTCGACCGCGCCACCGTCGAGCACCGGGCGGCCCAGCGCCAGCGCGGCCTGCTGCGGGTGCCCCGCCGCTCCCGCCCGGTGCGCGCGGGCCTGGACCTGCTGGGGGACGTGGCGCCCTGGTGAGGGCTCACCCCGGTGCCCGGCGGCCCGCGCCCCGTACCCTGTGGCCATGACCGCTCTGGCCGAGACCACCACCGGGAGCAGCGACGTCACCGAGGCGGTCCTGGAGACCTGCCGCCGCGCCAAGGCCGCCGCCCGGCCGCTGCGCCTGGCCACCCGCGCGGTCAAGGACGCCGCCCTGCTGGCCGTGGCCGACGCGCTGGAGGCCGCCACCGGGCGCATCGTGGCGGCGAACGCCGAGGACCTCGAGCGGGGCCGCGCCGGTGGCACCTCCGAGCACCTGCTGGACCGCCTGGCCCTGGACGCCGGGCGCGTCGCCGCGCTCGCGGCCGCCGTGCGCGAGGTGGCCGCGCTGCCGGACCCGGTGGGTGAGGTGGTGCGCGGCTCCACGCTGCCCAACGGCCTGCGGCTGCGGGAGCTGCGGGTGCCGATGGGCGTGCTGGGCGTGGTCTACGAGGCCCGCCCCAACGTCACGGTCGACGTGGCCGTGCTGGCCCTCAAGAGCGGCAACGCCGTCGTCCTGCGCGGCGGCTCGGCCGCGGTGAGCACCAACGCGGTGCTCGTGGACGTGGTGCGCGGCGCGCTGGAGGGCGCGGGCCTGCCGGCCGACGCGGTCCAGGGCATCGACGAGCACGGCCGCGACGGCGTGGGGGTGCTGCTGACCGCGCGTGGCCTGGTGGACCTGCTCGTGCCGCGCGGCGGGGCCGAGCTGATCCAGCGCGTGGTGCGCGAGGCCACCGTCCCGGTCATCGAGACGGGGGTGGGCAACTGCCACGTGTACGTGGACGCCTCGGCCGACCTCGAGCAGGCCGTCGAGGTCGTGCTGAACGCCAAGACCTCCCGCCCCAGCGTGTGCAACGCCGCCGAGACGGTCCTGGTGCACTCGGCGCTGGCGGCCGACTTCCTGCCGGGGCTGCTGCGCGCGCTGACCGGTGCGGGGGTGCGGCTGCACGCCGACGAGCGGGCCCAGGCCGCGGCGGCCGCGGCCGGCGTGCCGGCCGAGCCGGTCACCGACGCCGACTGGGCGGCGGAGTACCACGGCCTGGAGATCGCGGTGGGGGTGGTGGACTCCGTGGAGCAGGCCGTGGACCACATCGGCCGCTGGTCGTCCGCCCACACCGAGGCGGTCCTGGCCACCGACGTGCGGGTGGCCGACTACTTCTGCGCCGCGGTGGACTCCGCGGTGGTGGCCGTCAACGCCTCCACCCGATTCACCGACGGCGGGGAGTTCGGCCTGGGCGCCGAGGTGGGCATCTCCACCCAGAAGCTGCACGCCCGCGGGCCGATGGGTCTGGCCGAGCTGACCACCACGACGTGGCAGGTCCTGGGCGACGGGCACGTGCGCGCCTGAGGTTCACGCCTCCTCGTCGCCGGCGTCCAGGGAGTCGTCGGCGACGAGGTACGTGGGCCGCCCCTGCAGCTGCACGTACAGCCGTCCCACGTACTCGCCGAGCACGCCCAGGCACAGCAGCTGCAGCGTGCCCGCTCCGGCGACGACGGCCAGGGTGGACGTCCAGCCGGGCACGGTGGACCCGGCCGCGAAGGACGCCAGCGCGTACACCAGCAGCA
This sequence comes from Kineococcus esterisolvens, assembly GCF_050871405.1. Taxonomy (NCBI): domain Bacteria; kingdom Bacillati; phylum Actinomycetota; class Actinomycetes; order Kineosporiales; family Kineosporiaceae; genus Kineococcus; species Kineococcus esterisolvens. The sequence continues at coordinate 130,182 of NZ_JBJLRI010000002.1, read as the reverse complement.
GCGAGGTGAGGCCCGCGCCCCCGAGCCCGAAGAGGGTGGCCAGGCGCAGCGGTGCCGTGGACGAGCCGGTGATGGCGTCCAGCGACAGGCGCACCATCCGGTTCAGCGGGTACTTCGTCCGCCCGGCCCCGCGGGCGGCCCGCGCGTAGGGCACGCTCGCGGCGCGGAAGCCCAGCTCGGGCACGACCAGCCTCAGCACCCGGTGCTGCTCCGGCAGGCGCAGCACCGTGTCGACCACCGCGCGGCTCGTGTACCGGAAGTCGCCCGCCTGCGCCGGGGCGGTGCCGCCCAGCGACCGCACGAGCCGGTAGAACGCCGCGGCGGTGAGTCGCTTGAGGGGACCGTCCACGGAGCGGTCGCTGCGCACGGCGTAGACCACCTCCACGTCCCCGACGGCGGCGGCGAGCAGCTCGGGCAGCAGTTCCGGGGGGTCCTGCAGGTCGGCGTCCATGGTGATCACGCCGCGCCGGCCGCGGGCGCGCGCCAGCCCCGCCGACAGCGCCGCCTGGTGCCCGGCGCTCGTGCGCAGGCGCACGACGCGGAGCTGCGGCCACTGCCGGCGCAGCCGGGCCAGCACCACGGGCGTGGCGTCCGTGCTGCCGTCGTCGACGACGAGCACCTCGTAGCCGGCCAGCCCGTCGGCCCGCAGGCCGTCGAGCACGGGGCGCAGCCGTTCGGCCAGCGCGGGCAGCACCTCGGCCTCGTCCCGGGCCGGCACGACGACGGACAGCTCGGGCTGCTCGGGCTGCTCGGGCACGTCGCGATCCTGCCGCACCCTCCGCCGGGAGCGCGGGACCGGGGCGTGCGAGACTGTCGCGGAGCACCGCACGGACCCGGAGGATCACCCCATGCTGAACGCCCTGGTCGCCGCCCAGACCGCCGAGGAGTCGCACGGCTGGGAGGGCCACCTGCCGATGTCGCCGATCGCCTTCGCGATCGTCGCGATGTGCGCCCTGCTGGCCATGCTCATCGTCACGTGGGCCTTCAAGAGCGTGGGCAACCGCCACTGAGCGCGGAGGCGGGGCGCCGCCCGCGCTTGGGCGTGATGGGCGGCACCTTCGACCCGATCCACCACGGCCACCTGGTCGCCGCCAGCGAGGTGGCCGCCCGCTTCGAGCTCGACGAGGTCGTGTTCGTCCCCACGGGCCGGCCGTGGCAGAAGTCGCGCCGGGACATCGCGCCCGTCGAGCACCGCTACCTGATGACGGTGATCGCGACCGCCTCGAACCCGCGGTTCACCGTCTCGCGCATCGACGTCGAGCGCGAGGGCTTCACGTACACGATCGACACGCTGCGCGAGCTGGCGGAGCTGCGTCCGGACGCGGACCTCTTCTTCATCACCGGTGCCGACGCGCTGGCGCAGATCCTGCAGTGGAAGGACGTGGCCGAGCTGTGGTCCCTGGCCCACTTCGTGGGGGTCAGCAGACCGGGGCACGTGCTCAGCGGTGACGGCCTGCCCCTGGACGGGGTGAGCCTGATGGAGGTGCCGGCGCTGTCGATCTCCTCCACGGACTGCCGCCGTCGCGTGGCCGAGGGGCTGCCGGTCTGGTACCTCGTGCCGGACGGGGTGGTCCAGCACATCAGCAAGCACGGCCTGTACCGCCGTCGCGAGGGGGGGACGGGCGCGGGCGTGGGACAATCGGCACCAGACCTGATCGTCCCCGGGCCAGTGCCCGGACCACCCTAGGAGCCCCGTGCCCGCAACCGAGCGAGCTCTCGAGCTGGTGACGACCGCCGCAGCCGCGGCCGCCGACAAGCTCGCCACCGACGTCGTCGCCCTGGACGTGTCCGACCAGCTGTTCATCACCGACGCCTTCCTGCTGGCCTCGGCGCCGAACGAGCGGCAGGTGCGCGCGATCGCCGAGGCGGTGGAGGAGAAGCTGCTGCCCCTGGGCGCCAAGCCCGTGCGCCGCGAGGGCGAGCGCGAGGGCCGCTGGGTGCTGCTCGACTTCGTCGACCTCGTCGTGCACGTGCAGCACTCCGAGGAGCGCGAGTACTACGCGCTGGAGCGGCTGTGGAAGGACTGCCCGGCCATCGAGGTGCCCGCCGCCGCCACCCCGGGCGACGCGCAGGCGTGAGCGCCGCGACCGTCGTCCTCTGGCGCCACGGCCGCACCCCCTTCAACGCCGAGAACCGCTTCCAGGGCCAGCTGGACGTCCCGCTGGACGAGGTGGGACGCGCGCAGGTCGCCGCCTCGGCCGCCCACCTGGCCGGTCTGGCCCCGAGCGCCCTGGTGGCCTCGGACCTGACCCGTGCCGCCGACACCGCCGGTGCCCTGGAGGCCCTGACCGGGCTGCGGCCGCAGCTGGACCCCGCGCTGCGGGAGGTGCACGCCGGTGCCTGGCAGGGCCTGCTGCACTCGGAGATCACCGCGTCCTGGCCCGAGGAGTACGCCGCCTGGCGGCACGGGGGCGACGTGCGCGCCGGCGGCGGGGAGCGGCGCAGCGAGATGGCCGTGCGCACGGCCGACGCCGTGGAGCGCCACGCCGCCGGGGTGGCGGACGGTGGCACCCTCGTGGTGGCCTCGCACGGCGCGGCGCTGAAGGGTGCGCTGCTGCACCTGCTGGGGCTGGACCTGGGGGCCTGGACCGCGTTCGCCGGTTTCCGCAACGCGCACTGGGCGGTCCTGGCCCGCGGTCGCCACGGGTGGGTGCTGGGCGAGTACAACGCCGGCCCGCCGGGTGCGGGCGAGGGCGTCGAGGGCTGAGCGGGCCCGCTCGGCCGTCGACGGGGTGGTCACGAGGCCCCCGTGGGATGGGGTAGAGTTCTTCTCGTTGCCGCGGGGCAAACCCGAGGGAACGAGCAAGGGGCTGTGGCGCAGCTGGTAGCGCACCTCCATGGCATGGAGGGGGTCAGGGGTTCGAGTCCCCTCAGCTCCACACCGCACGAAGGCCCCGGACGAGAGTCCGGGGCCTTCGTCGTGTCCGGGACCAGCGCGGTGAACCGGCGGTCCCGCCCGTCCCGCGTCGAGCAGCAACGGACCGCAGGTGGTGCCCGGGGTGCCCCTCAGCCGCGCGGAGCGGGGGACCAGCCCAGAGCCGGGGCGACGTGGCGGGCGATCGTCCCCAGCAGGTGCAGGTTGTAGTCCACGCCCAGGGCGTTGGGCACCGTGAGCAGCAGCGTGTCCGCCTCGCGCACCGCGGCGTCCTTCGCGAGCTCCTCGGCCAGCTGGTCGGGCTCACCGACGTAGCTCCTGCCGAAGCGGGCCAGGCCCGGTTCGCCGAGCGAGCCGACCTGGTCGGTGCTGCCGCGCTCGGCGCCGAAGTAGTGGCGGTCCTCGTCGGTGACCAGGGGCATCACGCTGCGGCTGACGGACACCCGCGGCTCGCCCGCGTGCCCCGCCCCGGCCCACGCCCGGCGGAACACGGCGATCTGCTCGGCCTGCAGCTCGTCGAAGGGGACGCCGGTGTCCTCGGTGAGCAGCGTGGAGCTCATGAGGTTCATGCCCTGCTCGCCGGCCCAGCGAGCGGTGGCGCGGGTGCCCGAGCCCCACCAGAGGCGGTCCGCCAGGCCCGGGGACTGCGGCATCACGGGCAGCGCGACCGAGCGGCCGGTGCGGCGCGGGTCGGAGGCCGCCACGCCCTCGCCGGCGATGGCCCGGCGGAACACCTCGGTGTGCCGACGGGCCATGTCGGCTCCGCTCTCGCCCTCGGCGGGCACGTGCCCGAACGCCGCGGGACCGTCCAGGGCGGGTTCGGGTGAGCCGCGGCTGACGCCCAGCTGCAACCTCCCGCCGGCGAGCAGGTCGACCTGCGCGGCCTCCTCGGCCATGTACAGGGGGTTCTCGTAGCGCATGTCGATCACGCCCGTGCCGATCTCGATGCGCGAGGTCCGCGCGGCCACCGCGGCCAGCACCGGGAACGGAGCGGCCTGCTGGCGGGCGAAGTGGTGCACCCGCACGTAGGCGCCGTCGATGCCCAGCTCCTCGGCGCCGACGGCCAGCTCCACGGTCTGCAGGAGGGCGTCACGGGCGGTGCGGGTCCGCGACCCGGCGACCGGCTGGTAGTGGCCGAAGGACAGGAACCCGATGCGCTTCACCCCTCGTTCAACGTGCAACTTCCGTCGGGTGTTCCGGGCGGGGACGGGCAGGATGGGCCGGTGACCGAGCACCGCGAACCCACCACGGACCCGCGCCCCGCCCTGCCGCTGGAGCTGCGCGACCGGGTCTCCAAGGACACCCGCCTGTGCATCTCCCTGTCGGGCCGGCCGAGCAACCTGGGCACCCGGTTCCACAACTTCCTGTACGCCGAGCTCGGCCTGGACTACCTCTACAAGGCGTCCACCACCACCGACGTGGCCGCGGCCGTCGCCGGGATCCGGGCCCTGGGCATCCGCGGCTGCGGCGTCTCCATGCCCTTCAAGGAGGCCGTCATCCCCCTGGTCGACGAGATGACGCCCTCGGCCGCCGCGATCGACTCCGTGAACACCATCGTCAACACCGACGGCCGCCTCGTGGCCCACAACACCGACTACCTGGCCGTGGTGGGCCTGCTGTCCGCCCACGGCGTGCGCCCCACCGGCCCCGCCGTCGTGCTCGGCAGCGGGGGCATGGCCAAGGCGTGCCTCGCCGCCCTGCGCGACGAGGGCTTCGAGGACCTCACCGTGGTCGCGCGCAACCCGCAGGCCGGCCCCGCGCTGGCGGCCGCCTACGGCGCGCGCTGGCTGCCCGGGGCCGCGCAGCTGCGCCCGTCCCTGCTGGTCAACGCCACCCCCGTCGGCATGGCCGGCGGCGAGGACGCGCAGGAGCTGCCCGCGCCCCGCGACGTGGTGGCCGCGGCGGCCGCCGTCGTCGAGGTCGTCGCCGTGCCCGAGGACACGCCGCTGGTGCGCCTGGCCCGCGCGACGGGCGCCGAGGTCGTCACCGGCACCGAGATCGCCGCCGTGCAGGCCGCCGAGCAGTTCGCCCTCTACACGGGCGTGCGGCCCACCGACGAGCAGGTGCGCCGGGCGGGGGAGTTCTCCCGGGCCGGCTGACGCCGCCACCGCTGAGCCGCCGCCGCGTCGCATCACCCGCACGCCGCATCCAGCCGGGGCGCCCACGGGCCGAGACCCCTGCTGTGAGCGCCCCCGACCCCAGCAGCCCCCGCACGCCCCGCGCCGGCAGCCGCGAGCGCCGCCTGCGGGCGCTCGCCGGGGGTGTGCCCGCGGCGGGCGTGCTGGGGGTGCTCCTCACCGGGTTCGTCCCGGTGCGCGGTGCCGCGCTCGCGGCGGGTGCGCTCGTCGCGGCGGCCGCCCTGCTGACCCTGGCCCGGGCGCTGGTGGTCGCCGAGCGCTCGCGGCGGGCGGTGGAGGAGTCCGTGGACCTGCTGCACGCCGAGCTGGGCACCGTGCGCGACGAGGGCGTCAAGGACGCCGTCACGGACCTGCTGAACAGGCGCGGGCTGCTGCTGCTGGGCCACCAGGTGCTGGAGTCCGCCCGCCGCTCCGGTGGTGCGGTGCACGCCTGCGTGGTGGAGGTGACGCCGGGCGTGCTGCTGGGTGCCCGGGCCGTCCGGGCCGATGAGCTGCGCGGGCAGCGCGAGCAGGACTGGCGTGCGGCCGCCACCGCCCTGCGCTCCGCGACGCGCGCCTCCGACGTGGTGGCGCGCGAGGGGGAGGGGCGCTTCCTCGTGCTCGGGCCCGGCGCCGGGCTGCACGCCCAGGAGCTGGAGCGCCGCGTGCGGGTGGGGCTCGCCCAGCAGCGCCTGGGGGTGGGCGCCGGCGGGGGCGAGGCCGTGCCGCGCCTCGCGGTGGAGGTCGGCGCGGCCGTCCTGGCGCCGTGGGACGACGGCGGGGTGGCGGACCTGCTGGTGCGCGCCGAGCAGTCCCTCGCGCAGCGGCGCGCGCTGCGCCGCAGCACGCCGCAGCACGGCTGGGGCCGCCGGCGCGGCGACCGGAGCGCCCCCGGCGGCACGGGCGGCGGCGCGAGCGGTACCGAGCGCCCGGGGGCCTGAGGTCACGCGCTAGGCTGGTGGCGTGCGGACCCGCCGACTCCTCGCCGGACCGCGCTGAGCGGCTGCGGACGCAGCGCCGGCGCGGTGACCCCTCGTGAGCGAGGGGTTTTCCCATGTCGGGGGCGGGACCGGGCGCACGCGGCCCACCAGGAGGACGAGATGACGCAGACCGAGGCGGGGACCGGTGTCCCCGCGGCCCACGAGCCCGAACGGGACGGCGAGCGCTACGACGCGCACGCCCTGCAGGAGAAGTGGCTGCCGGTCTGGGACGAGCTCAAGCCCTTCCGCAGCGGCGAGCCGGGCGACACCCGGCCCAAAAAGTACGTGCTCGACATGTTCCCTTACCCCTCCGGCGACCTGCACATGGGTCACGCCGAGGCGTACGCGCTGGGCGACGTCATCGCGCGGTACTGGCTGCAGCGCGGGTTCGACGTCATGCACCCCATCGGCTGGGACGCCTTCGGCCTGCCCGCGGAGAACGCCGCGATCCAGCGCGGGCTGGACCCGCGGGCCTGGACGTACGACAACATCGCCCAGCAGCGGGCGTCGATGCGCCGCTACGCGTGCTCCTTCGACTGGGACCGCGTGCTGCACACCTCCGACCCCGAGTACTACAGGTGGAACCAGTGGCTGTTCCTGAAGCTGTACGAGCGGGGCCTGGCCTACCGCAAGGACTCGCTGGTCAACTGGGACCCGGTCGACCAGACCGTGCTGGCCAACGAGCAGGTGCTGCCCGACGGCACCTCCGAGCGCTCCGGCGCCAAGGTCGTCAAGAAGAAGCTGACCCAGTGGTACTTCCGGATCACCGAGTACGCGGACCGGCTGCTGGACGACCTGGACACCCTCGAGGGCACCTGGCCTTCCAAGGTCATCAGCATGCAGCGCAACTGGATCGGGCGCTCCACCGGTGCCGAGGTGGAGTTCGCCATCGAGGGGCGCGAGGAGCCGGTGACGGTGTACACCACGCGCCCGGACACGCTGCACGGGGCGACGTTCATGGTGGTCGCGGCCGACTCCGACCTGGCGCAGGAACTGGCCGCCGACGCCGAACCGGACGTGCGTGCCGCGTTCGAGGAGTACCGCACCCGAGTGCAGGAGACCTCCGAGATCGACCGGCTGGCCACCGACCGGGAGAAGACCGGCGTGCCGCTGGGGCGGTTCGCGGTCAACCCCGTCAACGGCGAGCGCCTGCCGATCTGGGCCGCGGACTACGTGCTGGCCGACTACGGCACCGGCGCCGTCATGGCCGTGCCCGCCCACGACCAGCGCGACCTGGACTTCGCCCGCGCCTTCGGCCTGCCGGTGCGGGTGGTCGTGGACGTGCGCGACGCAGAGGGCAACGCGTTGCCCGACCCCGCCGAGTCGGGGACGGCCACCGCCGGCGACGGCGTGCTGGTGAACTCCGGCGAGCTGGACGGGCTGGACAAGACGGCCGGCATCGCGCGGGCGATCGAGCTGCTGCAGGCGTCCGGCAAGGGCCGCGCGGCGAAGAACTACCGGCTGCGCGACTGGCTGATCTCGCGCCAGCGGTACTGGGGCACCCCGATCCCGGTCGTGCACACCGCCACCGGCGAGGTGCCCGTGCCCGAGGACCAGCTGCCGGTGCTGCTGCCGCCGAGCGAGGGGCTGAACCTCACCCCCAAGGGGACGTCCCCCCTCGGGGCGGCCGAGGAGTGGGTGAACGTGCCCAGTCCCGTGGACGGCACGCCCGCCCGGCGCGACCCGGACACCATGGACACGTTCGTCGACTCGTCCTGGTACTTCCTGCGGTTCGTCTCCCCGAAGGACGACACCCAGCCCTTCGACAAGGACCTCATCGCGCAGTGGGGCCCCATCGACCAGTACGTCGGCGGCGTGACCCACGCGATCCTGCACCTGCTGTACGCGCGGTTCATCACCAAGGTGCTGCACGACATGGGGTACCTGCCCTTCGACGAGCCGTTCGCACGGTTGCTGAACCAGGGCATGGTCCTCATGGAGGGCTCGGCGATGAGCAAGTCCAAGGGCAACATCGTGCGCCTGTCGGACCAGCTCGACGAGCACGGCGTGGACGCGGTGCGCCTGACGATGGCGTTCGCCGGCCCGCCGGAGGACGACATCGACTGGGCGGACGTCTCCCCGTCCGGGTCGGCGAAGTTCCTGGGCCGGGCGTGGCGGCTGGCGCGCGATGTCACCTCCGAGCCCGGCGCGGACCCGGCGACCGGTGACGGCGCCCTGCGCGCGGTGACGCACCGCACGGTCCACGAGATCGGCCAGCACGTCGAGGCGTACCGCTTCAACGTCGCCGTCGCCCGCCTCATGGAACTGGTCAACGCCACCCGCAAGGCGATCGACTCGCCCGGCGTCGGTCCCGCCGACCCGGCGGTGCGCGAGGCCACCGAGGCGGTCGCGGTGGTGCTCAGCCTGTTCGCGCCGTACGCGGCGGAGGACATGTGGTCGCTGCTGGGCCACGACCCGTGCGTGGCGCGCGCCGGCTGGCCCGTCGTCGACGAGTCGCTGCTGGTGCAGGAGACGGTGACGTGCGTGGTCCAGGTCAAGGGCAAGGTCCGTGACCGCCTGGAGGTCGCTCCCGACATCACCGAGGACGCGTTGCGCGAGCAGGCGCTGGCGAGCGAGAAGGTGCAGGCGGCCATCGGCGGTGCCGCGCTGCGCACCGTCGTGGTGCGCGCGCCGAAGCTCGTGAACGTCGTCCCGGGCCGGGCGTCAGGACTGCGCGGCCTTCGCCTCCCAGGTGGGCAGGTCCTCCTCGGCGATCGGGAACCCGGGGAACCGGGTCAGCCGCACCAGCGGGATCGCGCGCATCATCTGACCGTGCTGCGGGTCGTCCAGCATCGCCGTCCACTGGCCCTCGCCGAGGGACTCGCGGACCAGTGCACCGGCGACGGGGTGCTGCAACCACGCGTCGACCGGGGAGTCGCCCGTCAGCGGGAGCGTGACGTCGTCGCCGTCGAGGTGCACGACCTCCGCGAGCCGCACGTCGCGCGAGGACGCCCCGACGCGGACCTGGAACTCGCCGCCTTCGACGACCCAGCGCCCGGCGGCGGTGTGCCAGAACGCGAACGCGCGACGGTCCAGCGCGATGGTGGCGGTGCCGCTCTCCCCGGGCGCGAGGGTGAGGCGGGCGAACCCCTTCAGCTCCTGCTCGGGCCGGTACACGCCGGCGACCGGGTCGCTGACGTAGACCTGGACGGTCTCGGTGCCCGCGACGTCGCCGGTGTTGGTGACGGTCACGGTGACCTCCGCGCCGTTCGCGTCCGGGCGCACCGACAGGTCGGAGTAGGCGAACGTCGTGTAGGACAGGCCGTGCCCGAACGGGTAGGCGACCGGCAGGGCGTGCGCGTCGTACCAGCGGTAGCCGATGAGCAGGCCCTCGCCGTAGCGCACGTGGCCGTGCTCGCCGGGGAAGTTCCCGACGGTCGGGTTGTCGTGGTGGCTGACGGGGATCGTCTCGGCGAGGCGGCCGGAGGGGTTCACCGCGCCCGTCAGCAGGTCGGCGACGGCTCCACCGCCCGCCTGGCCCAGCAGCCAGGTCTCCAGCAGCGCCGGCACCTGCTGCTGCCACGGTTCGACCGTCACGGCCGAGCCGTTGGACAGCACGACGACGACCTTCCCGTTCGCCGCGGCGACGCGCCGCAGCAGTTCGACCTGCGCGGCGGGCAGGTCCATGTGGTCGCGGTCGTAGCCCTCGGACTCGTAGCGCGGCGGCAGGCCGAGGAACACCACGGCGACCTCGGCGGCCGCGGCGGTGGTGACGGCCTCCTCGACCAGCGCGCCGTCGAGCTCCTCGGAGTCCGGGTCGTACCCGGCGGCGAAGGCGACGTCGCGGGAACCCTCGAACGCGGTCCGCAGGGCGGTGAGCGCGTCGTCGAGGCGGGTGGGGTTGACCTGCGAGGAACCGGCCCCCTGGTAGCGGGGGGTGCGGGCGAACTCGCCGATCACCGCGACGGTGCCCCCGGCCGGTGCCAGCGGCAGCAGGGGAGCACCGTCCACGGGCTCGTTCTTCAGCAGCACCGCGCTGGCGGTGGCGGCTTCGCGGGCCAGCGCGTGGTGCGCCTCCACGTCCACGGTGCCGGGCTCGGCGAGGGCAGGGGCCGCCTTCTCGAGCAGTTCCAGCACGCGGCGCGCGGCGCGGTCGACGTCCGCCTCCGACAGCGTGCCGGCGGCGACCGCGTCCAGGACGCGCCGGGTGCCGCTGCCGCCGGAGGACGGCATCTCCAGGTCCAGGCCGGCGCGCACGCCGTCCTCGCGCACGTTCACCGCCCCCCAGTCGGAGACGACCAGGCCCTCGAAGCCCCACTCGTCGCGCAGCACCCGCGTCAGCAGCCACGGGTCCTCGGAGGCGTACACGCCGTTGATGCGGTTGTAGGAGCACATGACGGTCCACGGCTGCGCGGTGCGCACGACCCGCTCGAACGCCGTCAGGTAGATCTCGCGCAGCGTCCGCTCGTCCACGTCGGCGGAGACGGTCATGCGCTCCGTCTCCTGGTTGTTGGCGGCGAAGTGCTTCAGGGAGGTGCCCACGCCCTGGCTCTGCACGCCGTCGACCATCGCGGCAGCCAGGTCGCCGGCGAGCACCGGGTCCTCGGAGAAGTACTCGAAGTTCCGCCCGCACAGCGGGGTGCGCTTCATGTTCACGCCCGGGCCCAGCAGGACGGCGACCCGCTCGGCGCGGGTCTCGCGGCCCAGGGCCTCGCCGACGCGGCGCAGCAGGGCGGTGTCCCAGGAGGACGCCAGCCCGGCGGCGGGCGGGAAGCAGGTCGCCGGGACGCTGGCGTTCAGCCCGAGGTGGTCGGCGCCCTCCGCCTGCTTGCGCAGGCCGTGCGGGCCGTCGGTGACCATCACGGCCGGGACGTCGAGGCGCTCGACGGGCTGGGTGTGCCAGAAGTCGGAGCCGCCGAGCAGCGACGCCTTCTCCTCGAGGGTGAGCTGGGCGAGGAGTTCGGGGACGCGGGAGCCGGCCGGGGCCGGGGTGGGGACGGCGTTGTCGGTCATGCGGCGCACCGTACCTCCAAAACCGACCAGGTGGTAGGCATTGGGTCGGTGAGCTGGTAGACACTCCCCGTGCAGCGCAACGGGGCGGGGACCGGGGACGACGCGGGGCGCGGTGCGCGCGCCGACGGGTACGCCAAGGGGCGTGAGCGGCGCCGGTTGATCCTGGACGAGGCCGTGCGCCTGTTCGGCGAGTCCGGCTACCGCGCCGCCTCGCTGCGCGAGCTGGCTGCACGCTGCGGCCTGTCGCACGCCGGGCTGCTGCACCACGTCGGCAACAAGCAGGCCCTGCTGCTGGCCGTCCTGGAGCACCGCGACGCCCTCGACGCCGCCGAGTTCGCGCTCGTCGAGCGCAGCGGGGCGGACCGGCTGCACGCCCTCGTGGAGGTGGCGCGCCGCAACGCCGCCCGCCCCGGCATCGTCGAGCTGTTCACGGTCCTCTCCGCCGAGGCCACCGCTCCCGGCCACCCCGCCCGCGCCTTCTTCACCGAGCGGTACGCGCGCACCGTGGAGCAGGTGCGCTCCGCGTTCGCCGACTGCACCCACCCCGACCCCGCCTCCGCCGCCCGGCGGCTCGTGGCGGTCATGGACGGCCTGCAGGTGCAGTGGCTCCTGGACCCGGACGGGCTGGACATGGCCGCGGAGGTGGCCACCCACCTGGAGGCGGAGCTCGCGCGCGTTCCCCAGGCGGCCGGCACCGGCCGGGATCCACAGCCCACCGGCTGAACCGGCCGACGCCGGCGCGGGCGCGCCTAGCGTCCCCGTGTGCCTCCGCCCCCGCCGTCCGACCGCGTCGCCGCGGCGCGCGCCCGCGCCCTGGCGCGGCGCCAGCTGCGCCCGCCCGCGCCGCCGGGCGGGCGGGCGGCGGGCGGTGCTCCTGGCCGGCACCGCGCCGGGCCCCGGTGGGCGTGCGAGGTGGTGCAGCGCCTGGAGGACCGCCTGCCGCCCGGGGTGCGCGCCGTCCGCTGGCGCGTCGGCCCGCGCGCGGCCGCAGGGGTCCTGCTCGCGTCGGTCCTGCTCGCCGCCGCCCTCGGCGTCCTGGCGTGGCGGACCTGGCCCGGCGGGTCCGCTCCGCGCAGCGGCACCGACGCCGGGCTCGCGCTGCCGGCCCGCAGCGAGGCCGGTGCCCGTGCCGGCGCCTCGCTCGCGCCCGCACCCACGCCCGCACCCACGCCCGCACCCACAGACACGCCCACGGGCACGCCCACGGGCACGGTCGTGGTGCACGTCGCCGGTCGCGTCCTGGCGGCCGGCCTGGTCACGTTGCCGGCCGGCAGCCGCGTCGCGGACGCACTGACCGCGGCGGGCGGCCCGGCGCCCGACGCCGACCTCGCCGCGGTCAACCTCGCTCGCCCCCTCGTCGACGGGGAGCAGGTCCTCGTGCCCGCACCGGGGCAGCAGCCGCCGCCCGCGCCCGCCGGCCCGGCCGCTGCCGGAACCGGAACCGGAACCGCGGCACCCGCACCGCTCGACCTCAACACCGCCACCGCCGAGCAGCTCGACGCGCTGCCCGGCGTCGGGGAGGTCCTCGCGGCCCGGGTCGTCGCCTGGCGCCAGGCCCACGGGCGCTTCACCTCCGTGGAGGAGCTCGGGGAGGTGCAGGGGATCGGGCCCAAGCTGCTCGACGGCGTGCGCGACCTCGTGCGGGTGTGAGCGCCCCGATCCCTGCAGCTCCCGCCACCGCGCCGCTGGACCTGCGGCCGGTCGCCGCCGCGCCGCTGGACCTGCGGCTGGTCGCCGCCGCGCTCGCCGGGTGGGCGGCCGCCGCGTGGGCGCCCACCGCTCCCACCACCGCCCGCACCGCCCTGCTCGCCGCCGGCGCGGTGCTCCTGCCCACCGGCCTCCTGGTGGTGCTTCGCCGCCGCGGGGGGACGGCACTGCTGGTGCTGACCGCCGTCGTCGCCGTCCTCACCTCCGTCGTCGTGCAGCACGCCCGCGCCACCAGCGGCGACCTGCCCGGCTGGGCGCAGCAGCGCGCCGTCGCCCAGGTCGTCGCCGAGGTGCGCTCCGACCCCCGCCCGCTGCGCGCGTCCAGGCCCGGTGCGCCCGCCCGCGTCGCCGTGGACGTGCGCCTGGCGCAGGTGCTCGTGCGCGGGCACCACCTCGACGTCGCCGCCCCGGCGACGGTGTTCACCACCGCATCCTCCTGGCGGGCCGCGCCCGGTGCCCGTGTGCTGCTGACGGCGCGCCTGACCCCGGCGGAACCGGGGGACCGGGCCGTGGCGCTGCTGCAGGCGCGCAGCGGCCCACGGCCCGCCGCGTCCGCCGGTGCCGTGCACCGCACCGCCGAGCGGTTGCGCGCCGGACTGCGCGAGGCGTGCGCCGGGCTGCCCGCCGACGCGCGCGGCCTGCTGCCCGGCCTGGTCACCGGGGACACCTCCGCACTGCCGGAGGACCTCAAGGCGGACATGCGCGCGGTCGGGCTGAGCCACCTGACCGCTGTCAGCGGCGCCAACACCACCCTCGTGGTCGGGGCCCTGGTGGTGCTGGCCTCCTGGGTCGGGCTGGGGCGCCGTGCGCGGCTCCTCGCAGCCGGCGCGGGCCTGGCCGGGTTCGTGGTGTTGGCCCGGCCGGAACCGAGCGTGCTGCGGGCGGCCGTGATGGGCGCGGTGGGGCTGACCGGCCTGCTGGCCGGGCGGCCGACGCGCGGGGTGCCGGTCCTGGCCGGGGCGGTGCTGGTGCTGGTGGTGGCCGATCCCTGGCTGGCCCGCGAGGTCGGGTTCGTCCTGTCGGTGCTGGCCACGGCCGGGTTGCTGCTGCTCGCCCGGCCCTGGGCGAGACGCCTGCAGGACGCGGGGGTGCCGCGGGTCCTCGCGCACGCCGTGGCCGTGCCGGCCGCGGCGCAGGCGGTGTGCGGGCCGGTGGTGGTGCTGCTGACCCCCGCGGTGAACCCGGTGTCGCTGCCGGTGAACGTCCTGGTGGCGCCCGCGGTGGCGCCGGCCACGGTGGTCGGTCTGGCCGCGACCGTCCTGGCGGCGCTGTGGCCGGCTGGTGCGGCGGTGCTCGTGCTGCCGGCCGGGGTCTGCGCCGGGTGGATCGCCCGGGTCGCGCGCCGTGCGGCGGACGTGCCCGCGGTCGTGCCGGTGCCGGCCGGTGCGGCGGGCTCGCTGCTCGTCGCCGTCGTCACGCTGCTGGTCCTGCTGGCCGTCGCGGCGCTCGCGCGCGGCCGCCGCGCCGGAGCGGGGCGTCGCCGGCTGGTGGCGCTCGCGCTGGTGCCCGCGGTGTGCGCGGCCCTGCTGGTGCGCTGCGCCCCGCGCTGGGGCGGCCCGGCGGGGCCGTGGCCGGCGCCGGACTGGCTGGTCGTGGGCTGCGACGTCGGGCAGGGCGACGCGGTCGTGCTGCGCTCCGGGCCCCGCTCGGCGGTGCTCGTGGACGCCGGGCCCGACGCCGACCTGGTCGACGGCTGCCTGGACCGCCTCGACGTGCAGCGGCTGGACGCGGTGGTGCTCACCCACCCGCACGCCGACCACGTCGACGGCCTGGCCGGTGCGGTGCGCGGGCGCGAGGTGGAGCAGGTGCTCGTGTCCCCGCTCGCCGTGCAGCCGGCCTCGCGGCGGGTGGCCGAAGTTGCCTCACGGGCGCGGGCGGCGCTGCGGACGGTGAGCACCGGCACGAGCGGCGGGGTGGGGGAGGTCACCTGGACGGTGCTGGCCCCCACCGCCGCGGTCGCCGGTACCGGCGATCCGGACTCATCGCAGGTCAACGACGCCAGCGTGGTGCTGCTGGCGCAGGTGTCGGGCGTGCGGGTGCTGCTGACCGGCGACCTGGAGCCCGAGGGGCAGCGGCGGCTGCTGCGCACCGCGGGTTCCTGGCCCGGCGGGGCGCTCGTCGACGTCGTCAAGGTCGCCCACCACGGTTCCGCCCGGCAGGAGAGCGACCTGTACGCGGCGCTGCGCCCCCGGGTGGCGCTGGTACTGGTCGGTGCCGCCAACGACTACGGCCACCCCGCCGCTGCCACGCTGGGGGTGCTCGACGCCCTCGGCGCCCGCACGCTGCGCACCGACCGTGACGGCGACCTGGCGGTGGCCGGAACCCCGGACCGGCTGCGCACCCTGGTCCGCGGCTCGGACCCGCGCGAGGCGGAGCGCCGCGCCCGCTACTCGGACGGGTGAACCCCGACCGGGCCCGGGCTCGACCCCGGCCGGACCCCGTCCCCGGTTTCGCCGCCGGACGCACCACCGCCCCCGAGCCGCTGGGCTCGGGGGCGGTGCAGCGGTGCGCTCCGCCGTCAGCGGATCGGCTGCCAGGCCACCGGCCCGCAGGGGGCCCCGCCGATGCGCTCCGTGATGCGGCCCCTCGTGGTGGCGACCAGGCAGTCCGGCTCGCCCGCGTAGCCGACGAAGAGGAACGACGTGCCGTCCGGAGACCAGGTGAACGTGTAGGCGGAGATCGGCGTCGCCTTCGCGCCGCGGCCCCTCGTGTCGGCGATGGTGATGTGCTGGTCGGAGCCCCTGATCCAGGCGAGCCTGGTGCCGTCGGGGGAGTAGTCCGGGTCCACCGCGTCGCGCGCCACGAGGGTCGAGCGGCCGCCGCCGGCGGGGACGGTGCGCACGCCGTCCGGCGCCTCGTAGGCGACGGTGCCGCCCTTCGGGTTCCAGGACGGGTTGGCCTCGACCGTGCCGGGGGTGCCGGGGGTGAGGTTGCGCAGCACCGCACCGGTGCTGGGGCTGATGACCACGACGTCCCCGTCGCGCTCGACGGCGAGCTGCTTGCCGTCCGGGGACCAGGACGCCCCCTCCGCCCGAGGGCCGATCAGCCGCGGCGGGTAGCAGTTGACGGTGTCCACGACGTACAGGCCCTCGCTCTCGCCGCTCGCGCCGGAGATCGCCAGGTAGCGCCCGGAAGCCGAGAACGCCATCGCCGAGCGCGCGGTCCCGTCCGGGACGATGTTGTAGGGCGTCCACTCGTCCATGGGCACACCCGACAGGCACGGAGCGGCGAGACCGGTGCCGTCCCAGCCGTAGGCCTTCTCCCCGTTGGCGCCCGGGTGCTGGGCGGAGGCCGGACCGGCGCCGGCGATCAGCGCGATCAGTGCGCAGGCAGCAGTGGTCAAACGTCGCTTCATGGTTCCCCCCAGGTGAACGGTTGCCAGCGCCCCCCGCCGCAACCCGTGTACTCACCGTAACGAGCGAGAATGGTGTGCGGCAACCGGTTTGGGCCGAACGGGTGACACGAGCACTCCCCGTGCACCGGTCGGGGCGCCTGGCGGCTCCGTTCAGGCGGTCGCGCCCGGTTCCGCGCGCCGTCCGCCGTCGAGGGCGCCCAGCTCCTGGGCGAGCAGGGACGCGATCCGCCCCACCAGCGGCTCGGTGAGGATCGTGATGTGCTCACCGGGCAGCTCGTGCCGGACCCACTCGCCGGTCAGGTGCCGGTCCCACTGCCGGCGGGCCCCGGCGTCCTCGTCGTCCTGCGCGACGACGACCACGGCCCGCCCCGCGTACGGGGTCGTGCGGTAGCGGCGCTGCAGCACGGCGCCCTGCCGGTGGAAGCGCCCGTAGTGGCCCCCGCCGCGGGAGGGCACGACGCCGGTGGCCAGCAGGCCCGCCACCGACTTGACCCGCTGCACCAGCCCCTCGTCCGGGGTGAAGACCCGCGGCACGAGGTCGGGGTCCGGGGGGAAGGAGTCCAGGATCGCCAGCAGCTCGACCTCCTCGCCCGCGCGGGTCAGCTGCTGGGCGATCTCCAGGGCCACCAGCCCGCCCATGGAGTGGCCGGCCAGCCGGTAGGGGCCGTGCGGCTGCACCCCTCGCAGGGTGCGGACGTGCCGGGCGGCCAGGCGCGGGATCGACCAGTCGGGAAGGCCCGGGTTCTCCATCCCGTTGGCCTGCAGGCCGTACACGGTCGTGCCGGGCAGGCGCACCGCCAGCGGCCGCAGCCCCATCGCCACGCCCCCGGCCCCGGCGACCACGAACAGCGGGGTGCCGCTGCCGTCGGTCCGCAGCGGGACGAGGGTGGGCGAGGAGCGCCGGCGGTCGCCGCGCAGCGCCGTCGAGAGCTGGGCCGGGGTCGGGTTGGCGGCGATGAGCGCGGTCGACAGCTGCGAGGCGGGCGTCCCCAGTTCCTCCTCGATCGCGGCCATGAGGGCCTGGGCCGCGAGCGAGTCGCCGCCCGCGGCGAAGAAGTCGGTGTCGATGCCCAGCGACGACATCTCCAGCACGCGCTCGAACAGGCCCACTACCACGGCGTCGAAGTCGTTGCGCGGGCCCTTCGTCCCGACGACGTCGGGCACCTCCGGCAGCGCGGAGCGGTCGAGCTTGCCGCGCTCGGTGCGGGGGAGCGCGTCCAGGAACACCACCTGCTCGGGCACCATGTGCGAGGGCAGGTTCGCCCCCACGAGCGCCCGGATCCCGGCCGCGTGCAGCGTCGCGCCGGGTTCCGGGACGACGTGCGCGACGAGCGACATCCGCCCGGTGCGGGCGGAGGCGCGCCCGACCACCACGGCCTCGCGGATGTCCGGCTGGGCGAACAGCAGGGCGTCGACCTCGCCGGGTTCCACGAGCAGCCCGCGCACCTTGACGCTGTGGTCGGTGCGGCCCAGCAGGCGCAGGGTCCCGTCGTCGCTGAGCGTGCCGACGTCGCTGGTGCGGAAGGTGCGACTGCCGTCCGGGTTGTCGCGGAAGGCCTCGGCCGTGCGCTCGGGCGCTCCCCAGTAGCTGTTGCCGAGCCAGCGGCCGGTCACGACGACGCGTCCGGTGCCCCGGTCGTGCAGCCGGCCGTGCTCGTCCTCGATGCTGAAGCGGAGCCCGGGCACCGCCCGGCCGACCGGCGTCGCACCGGTCGGCAGCGGGTCGTCGGCCTCGATGCGGTGCTCGGCCATCAGCCACGTCTCCGTGGAGCCGTAGCGGTTGCGCAGCGAGCACCCCGGGCCGACGGCGCGCCGGATCGCGGCGAGCTCAGCGCCGTGCACCGTCTCGCCCGCCAGCGTCAGCGACCGCAGCCCCTCGATGGTCTCGCCGGGGCGCACGGCGGCCAGCAGCCCCCGCAGGATGGCCGGCGAGGCGAGCAGCACGGTGGCGCCGACCTCCCGCATCCAGCCGTGCAGTTCCGCGACCGAGCGGCTGCGCGGGTCGAACAGCTCCTGCCGCGCACCGGTGAGCAGGCACGAGAGCGTCACGCCGATGCCCGCGCTGAACGCCATCGGCAGCAGGTGCACGACCACGTCGCCGGCGCCGTAGCAGTCGGAGGCGACCGTGTTGACCCAGGCGTCGTGCAGGATCGAGCGGTGGTCGCAGGCGACGCCCTTGGGGGCGCCGGTCGAGCCGGAGGTGTAGACGATGACGGCGGTGTCGCCGGGGCCGGCGGGCGAGTCCAGCAGCGACTCGGCGGCCCGGGACGGGTCGGGCAGCGGCGTGCCGGTCCCCTCGGGGTCGAGCACCGTGTCCGCCAGGAGCCGGGCGGTCTCGGCGTGCGCGGCGTCCGTCACGCAGATCGTGGCCCCGGCCGCCTCGACGTAGTGCCGCAGGCGTGCCGCGGGCGTCGTCGGGTCGAGCACCACGAGCGGTGCTCCCGAGGCGACGACCCCCACCACGCCCGCCAGCGCGCCCACGTCGTGGCCGCGCAGCAGCGCCACCGGCCGTCCGTGCGCTCCGGCGGCCAGCACGGCCTCGCGGACCAGCGCGGCCCGCTGCAGCAGTTCCCGCCCGGTGAGGCGCTCCCGGCCGTCACCGGCCACGACCTCGTCCTCCAGCGCCAGCGCGACCTCGACGATCCGCGGCACGATCCACCGGGCCTGTGGTTCCTCGCTCAGCGCCCGCAGTCCCGACGCCACCCCCCCGGTGACGTTCGACGTTGCTGTTCTCACGATGTGAGCCCCTCCCCCTGGTGCTGGGAGCCAACGTAGCGGCTGGGCACCGCGCGAGGGCCCGGGGAGCGGTCCCTGCCGGGGGTACGCGGCCCGTACGGTGGCGCCCCCTCACGCAGGGTCGTGCCGTTCTGACGCGACGCGGTCGGGTCGTCGGCGCACCGGACCGCCCCGCCCCGTCGCGTCGGCGGCGGGTGGCAGGCTGTCGCCGTGCCCAGCAGGACCCCACCCGCCCGCGCCGCGAAGAGCTCGAGGAAGCCGCCGTCCGCGGCGCTGCAGCCGCACGACCTGGAGCCCGCACCGGTGGTGCTGCTGACCGGCTCCGAGGACCACCTGGCCGACCGGGCCCTGACGGCGCTGCTGACGCGGCTGCGCGAGCGCGACCCGTCCTTCGAGCGCACGGACGTCGCCGCCGCCGGCTACCAGAAGGGCCAGCTGACCACCTGGACCTCCCCGTCGCTGTTCGGCGAGCAGTCCCTCGTGCTCGCCGAGGGTGTGGACGCGGCGACCGAGGCGTTCGTCGAGGACGTGCTGGAGTACCTGTCCGCGCCCGCCGAGCACGTCGTGCTGGTGCTCCGCCACCGCGGCGGCAACCGCGCGCGCAAGGTGCTGGAGGTCGCCCGCACCGCCCCCGGTGCGGTGGAGGTGCCGTGCCAGCCGCTCAAGCGCGACCAGGACAAGGTGGACCTGGTGCTGGCCGACGCCCGCCGCGCGCGCCGGCGCATCGAGGTGGAGGCCGCCCGCGCCCTGGTCGCCGCCCTCGGCGGGGACCTCGGTGAGCTGGTCGCCGGCCTGGACCAGCTGCTGACCGACACCGAGGGCACCGTCACCGAGGCCGACGTGCACCGCTACCACTCGGGCCGGCGCGAGGCCACGGGCTTCGAGGTGGCCGACGCGGCCGTGGCGGGTGACGCGGGCCGGGCGCTGGTGCTGGCGCGGCACGCGGAGGCGACCGGTGTGCCGGCCGTCGTGGTGGTCGCGGCGCTGGCCGCGCGGTTGCGGCAGCTGGCGAAGGTCGCGGCCACGCGCGGGCGCGGCGCCGACGTCGCACGCGACCTGGGGATGGCGCCGTGGCTGGTGGACAAGGCGCGACGGGAGGTGCAGGGCCTGTCCGCCGAGGGGATGGCCGAGGCGATCCTCGCCGTCGCGGCCGCCGACCACGCCGTCAAGGGCGGGGGGCAGGACGGTGCGTTCGCCCTCGAGCGGGCCGTGCGCGTCACGGCCGCCGCCCGTGAGCGCTGAGGGCCGGCAGCGCCGGCCGCAGCGACGACCCCACCGGGGGCCGGGACGACGCAGGGCCGGCCCCCTGGCGGGGACCGGCCCTGACGGGTGAGCCTGGGCTCAGACCGTGGCGGCGGCCTTGGCGATCGCCGACTTGCGGTTGGCCGCCTGGTTCTTGTGGATCACGCCCTTGCTGGCGGCCTTGTCCAGCTTGCGGCTGGCGTGCTTCAGCGCGGCCTGCGCCTTCTCGGTGTCACCGGCGGCGGCGGCCTCGCGCACGGCGCGCACCGCGGTGCGCAGCTCGGACTTCACGGCCTTGTTGCGCAGGCGCGCCTTCTCGGCGGTGAGGATGCGCTTCTTCTGGGACTTGATGTTCGCCACGGGGCGTCCGTCTCCTTGCAGTCGGGCTGATCGGTGTCAGAGGGCGGCCGGGACACCTGGACTCCGGCGTGGGGGACCGGGGGTGAGGGTGATCGGCCGTGACCTCCGCACGAGGAGGCGAAGGCGTCGTCCAGGTTACCAGGGGAGCGGGCTCGAGCCGGACCGGCGCGGGACCCCGTGGGCGGGCGGACCCGTGCGGGGCGGCGCACCGGGCGCCCTCGCGGGTCCACGGCGAGGTCGAGCACGTGGTGGGGGAGCGGGCTCGGGTCGCGCGGGGCCGCCGCGTGCGGGAGCGTCCGTGCAGTCCGACCCGCCGGCGCCCCGCCGGCGACCCGCCGACGACCCGCCGCCCGAGGGGGGACGAGCCCGGTGCACCACCTCCACCTGACCTACGCCGTCCTGGGTGTCGGCGGCGTCCTGCTCGCGCTGGCCAGCCGTCGCGTGCGCCGCTGGCCGGTCAGCGAGCCCCTCGTGGCGCTCCTGCTCGGCGTGGCGCTGGGCCCCCACCTGCTGAGGGTGGTGGAGGTGCCCGCCGAGGACCGTGACCTCCTCCTGCTGGAGGGCTCGCGGCTGCTGCTGGCGTGGTCGGTGACGGCCGCGGCGCTGCGCTTCCCGGCGCACGAGCTGCGGGCGCTGGTGCGGCCGGTCCTGCTGCTGCTCGTCGTGGTCATGCCGCTGGCCGCGCTGGCCGGCGGGGCGGCGGCGCTGCTCACGGGCCTGCCGCTGGCGCTGGCGCTGCTCGTGGGGGCGTGCCTGTGCCCCACGGACCCGGTGCTGGCGGCGTCCGTCGTGTCGGGGGACCTGGCCGAGTCCTCGCTGCCGGCACGCCTGCGTCAGCTCCTGACGGTGGAGAGCGGCGCCAACGACGGCCTCGCCCTGCCGGTGGTCGTGCTCGCGCTGGCGGCGGTCCTGCCCGGCGAGACCCTCGGCGGCGCGGTGGCCACGCTGCTGCAGGAGGTGCTGGTCGGTGTGGCGGTGGGCGTGGCCGCGGGGTGGCTGGCCGGGGAGGGGCTGCGGCTGGCGACGCGGGACGGCGCCCTCGGGGAGGGCCCGAAGCTGGTGTTCACGCTGCTGCTGGCCGTGGCGGTGCTGGGGGTGACCCGGGTGCTGGGCGGTGACGGCGTGCTCGCCGCGTTCGTCGCGGGGCTGGCGTACAACCGGCTGGTGCCGGACAGCGACCGCAGCCCGCAGGACGCCGTCGACGAGGCCGTCAACCGCTACGCGGTGCTGCCGCTGTTCCTGCTGCTCGGTGCGGTGCTGCCGTGGGGCGGCTGGGCGGACCTGGGGCCGGGGGCGATCGCGTTCACCGTCCTGGTGCTGCTGGTGCGGCGCCTGCCGTTCGTGCTGGCCCTGGGTCGCCCGCTGGGGCTGCGGGGGCGCGACGCCGCGTTCGCCGGCTGGTTCGGCCCGATGGGGGTGAGTGCCGTCTTCTACCTGGCGCACAGCCTGCACCGGGGGGTGGAGGACCCGCGCCTCTTCGCCGCCGGCACCCTGGCCGTCGTCGCCAGCGTCGTGGCGTTCGGGGTGAGCGCGTCGCCGCTGACGCTGCTGTACGCGCGCCGCTCGCGGAGCTGAGCCGGCTCCGGGCCCCGTCGAGTCGAACCCGTTCACGCCTCGGGTGCGGCCGGGCGCGCGCGCCGGCGGTGCAGCACCAGCAGGACCGGGGCCAGCGCCGCGGCGGGCACCGCGAACGGCAGGACGGTGCCGAGGACGACGGCGGCGGCGCCCAGGACGCGCAGCAGCGCGTCCCAGCCGAGCGCGAGGCCGCCGGTGAAGCCGCCCGGGCCCGCGGCGGCCGCCACCTCGGCCGCGTCCTCGCTGAACGCGACCTCCACGGTGGCCAGCGAGACCTGGTCGGCCAGGGCCCGCTGCCGCGCCTGCAGGGCCTCCAGGTCCGCCTGGCGGCGGGCGATCTCGCCCTCCAGCGCCAGCACGTCCGGGATCGTGGTGGCCTGAGGCAGCCGGGCGCGGAAGGTGGCGAGCACCGCCCGGGCGGAGGT
Source organism: Kineococcus esterisolvens (assembly GCF_050871405.1). Lineage (NCBI taxonomy): Bacteria > Bacillati > Actinomycetota > Actinomycetes > Kineosporiales > Kineosporiaceae > Kineococcus > Kineococcus esterisolvens. Next base: position 107,857 of record NZ_JBJLRI010000002.1, on the reverse strand, counting down.
GACCCGGCTGTCCACGTCGGCGACCTCGGCGGTGACGTCGGTGGCGGTGGTGCTGCGCCCGGTCTGGCGGCCCAGGGCCGCGAGGTCGTCGAGCACCTGCGGCAGCCGCTCGCCGGGCACCCGCAGCGTCAGGCGTGCCCGGCCGGGGCCCTCCCCGCCACCGGTGCTGCCGGCCGTGACGAGCCCCCCGGCCGCGGCGGCGAGGTCGGCGGCGCGGTCCGCGGCCGCGGCGGCGTCCTGCACCGCGACGGTGAGCGTGGCGGTGGACACCACGGCCCGGCCCGCGGTCCCCGTCCCGGCCGGCAGGACGTCGGCGGGGACGGGGACCGCCTGCGCCGCCCCCGGCGCGTTCGCGCCACCCGCCCGGTCGCCGGTCCCCCCGCCGGCGGCGTCCTGAGCGACCTCCTGCGACGTGCCGCCGTCCGCGGCCGACGGGGAGCCGGCGCCCGTGCCGCTGCACGCGGCCAGGCCCAGCAGGGCGGCGAGCAGGGCCGCGGGCAGGAGCGCGGTCGCCGCCCGCGCGGGCCGCTCGGGGGGTCCGGGACGGGGTGACGTGCTGCGCATGACGGGCCTCCCGCGGGTGCGGTCGCCGTGACCGTGCGCCTGGGACGCGCCGCGCGGTTGCGCGGTTCCCGCTCCCGCCCGCGGGACCGCGGCAGCGCGGCGGCAGCGCGCCGCGTGCGACGATGGGGGCCCACGACCGTGCCGACGAGAGGTGCACCCCGCCCGTGTCCCCGATGGCCGCGAACGCCCCGGCTCCCGCCTCCACGCCGCCGGAGCTGCTGCGCAACTTCTGCATCATCGCCCACATCGACCACGGCAAGTCGACGCTGGCCGACCGCATGCTGCAGCTGACCGGGATCGTGGACGAGCGGGCCATGCGTGCGCAGTACCTGGACCGCATGGACATCGAGCGCGAGCGCGGCATCACCATCAAGTCGCAGGCCGTGCGCATGCCGTGGGGCCTGGGCGGCACCGACTACGCGCTGAACATGATCGACACCCCCGGCCACGTGGACTTCACCTACGAGGTCTCGCGCTCGCTGGCCGCGTGCGAGGGCGCGGTGCTGCTCGTGGACGCCGCGCAGGGCATCGAGGCGCAGACCCTGGCGAACCTGTACCTCGCCATGGAGAACGACCTCACGATCATCCCGGTGCTGAACAAGATCGACCTGCCGGCGGCGCAGCCGGAGAAGTTCGCCGAGGAGCTCGCAGGCCTCATCGGCTGCCAGCCCGAGGACTGCCTGCGGGTGTCCGGCAAGACGGGCGCGGGTGTCGAGGCGCTGCTGGACCAGATCGTGCAGCAGGTCCCCGCGCCGGTGGGTGACGCCGACGCCCCGGCCCGGGCGATGATCTTCGACTCCGTCTACGACACCTACCGCGGCGTGGTCACGTACGTGCGGGTGATCGACGGCCACCTGTCCCCGCGCGAGCGCATCGCGATGATGTCGACCAAGGCCACCCACGAGCTGCTCGAGATCGGCGTCTCCTCGCCCGAGCCGACGCCCTCGCAGGGCCTGGGGGTCGGCGAGGTGGGGTACCTCATCACCGGCGTGAAGGACGTGCGCCAGTCCAAGGTCGGCGACACCGTCACCAACGCGGCCAAGCCCTCCGGGCAGGCGCTGAGCGGGTACCGCGACCCCAAGCCGATGGTGTTCTCCGGGTTGTACCCGATCGACGGCTCGGACTACCCCCTGCTGCGCGAGGCGCTGGACAAGCTCAAGCTCAACGACGCCGCCCTGGTGTACGAGCCGGAGACGTCCGCGGCGCTGGGTTTCGGGTTCCGCATCGGTTTCCTCGGCCTGCTGCACCTGGAGATCGTGCGCGAGCGGCTGGAGCGCGAGTTCAACCTCGACCTCATCTCCACCGCGCCCAGCGTCGTCTACGAGGTGACGATGGAGGACAAGAAGGTCATCACCGTCACGAACCCCTCGGAGTTCCCCGAGGGGAAGGTGTCCGAGATCCGCGAGCCCGTCGTGCGGGCCACCGTGCTGGCGCCCAGCGAGTACATCGGCGCCATCATGGAGCTGTGCCAGCAGCGCCGCGGTGAGCTGCAGGGCATGGACTACCTGTCCGAGGACCGCGTGGAGATGCGCTACCGCCTGCCGCTGGCCGAGATCGTCTTCGACTTCTTCGACCAGCTGAAGTCGCGCACCCGCGGGTACGCCTCCCTGGACTACGACGTGGACGGTGACCAGGTCGCGGACCTCGTGAAGGTCGACGTGCTGCTGCAGGGTGAGCAGGTCGACGCCTTCAGCGCCATCGTGCACAAGGACAAGGCGTACGCCTACGGCGTGATGATGGCCGGCAAGCTCAAGGACCTCATCCCGCGCCAGCAGTTCGAGGTGCCGATCCAGGCCGCGGTCGGCGCGCGCATCATCGCGCGCGAGAACGTCCGCGCGATCCGCAAGGACGTCCTCGCCAAGTGCTACGGCGGTGACATCACCCGCAAGCGCAAGCTGCTGGAGAAGCAGAAGGAGGGGAAGAAGCGCATGAAGATGGTGGGCCGCGTGGAGGTCCCCCAGGAGGCGTTCATCGCCGCGCTGTCCTCCGACGCCGCCGGCGACAAGGCCAAGGACAAGGACAAGGCGAAGAAGTAGGCCGTGGACCTGGACCGTCAGGCGCAGAGGCTGGTGGACCTGGGCGTCCACGAGCTCGCGGGCCTGCCGGCCGCGGAACTCCTCGGCGCCGCCGGCCGGCTCGCCGAGGACGCCCCCGGGGTTCCCGAGGTCCTCGTCGTGCACCCCGGCGCGGTCCCGGTGGCCGCGCTGGTGCCCCTGCTGGAGCGCAGCGGGAGACCGGGGTTCGTCGTGGCGGACATGACGGACGTGGCGGAGTTCACCCCGATCGACGGCCTCGACGTGCCCGCCGGGCCGCTGTACGCGGTGCGGGACGCTCGGCGCGGCGACGAGTTGCGCAACCTCAGCCCCGACGAGGCGTTGCCGCTGCTGGACGAGGCCGGGCGCAGCCCCCTCACCCTCGGCGAGGGGGTCTGCTGGTTGCTGCAGGAACCGCAACGGCTGGAACCGAACCACTGCTTCATGGCGATCGGCTCGCGCAAGCGCGGGAGGCGCGGCCGGGACGCGCGCGTCCCGGCGCTGTGGATCAGCGGAGGCACCGGTCGTGACGGGCGCGAACGGCGCGGCGCGCCCAAGGCCGGCTGGTGCTGGGCGGGCAACCGCCACACGTGGCTGGGGTTCGCCTCCACCGCGGGGCGCCGGGGCCCCACCCCGACGGCGCAGCGCGGTGACGCTCCCGCCGTCCGGCGGTGAGCGGGAGCGTGCCAAGGTGGAGTGGTGACTGAGCGTGGTGGAGACGACACGTCGGTGGTCGTGGTGCGCCTGCTCGGCCTGCCGCTGCGCAGCCGTGCGCTCCTGAGCCGGCACCTGGAGGGCCTGCTGCGTGAACTCGCCCTGCTGCGGATCGGCGAGGAGCAGGGCCGGGCCGGCTCGCTGCCGCGGCGGCTGCTCGAGCTGGCCGCGGAACTGCAGACCACCTACGCCCCCTACCGGGCGCAGCGCGCCCAGGCCATGGACGACGCCCTGGCCGCCGGGCAGGAGTTCTTCGACGCGGTGTACACCACGACGACGCGCTCGGCGGAGTACGTGCAGCGCCTGTTCGACGGGCTGGAGGAGGCCGACGACTTCTGCCGCGCCGACAGGCACCTGCTGACGCTGCCCGCGCCCGAGGAGCTGGTGGCCCTGCGCCGCTGGATGTTCGGCGAGATCCTGCGCCAGCTCGCGGGGGGGACGGCCCGCCCCTGGCACGGACCCGTCCGCCGCGACGAGCCCGCCGACTACCCCGCTCCCGTCCGCGCCTCGGACACCGTGACCGCCACCGCCCCGGCGCCGGGCGGGACGGACGGCAGGCTGCTGGGCGAGCCCCTCGTGCTGGACTCCGCGGCCAGCGCGGTGTCCGCCGCCCGCCGCCACGTGCGCGGGGTGTTGCGCGACCTGGGCGCCGAGGCGCTGGAGGAGGCCGCCGAGCTCGGCGTCTCGGAACTGGTGACCAACGCCCTGCTGCACGCGCGCACGACCTTCACCGTCGCGGTGCGCGCCCTGCCGGACGGTCGCCTGCGGGTGGAGGTCACCGACTCCTCGCCCGTGCCGGTGCAGGTGCGCCGTTTCGGGGCCGCCGCCACCACCGGCCGGGGGCTGCAACTGCTGGAGGCGCTGTCCTCCGACTGGGGCGTCGACCTGCCGCCCGCGGACCCGGGCGCGGACCCGGGCGCGGTGGAACGCGGCAAGACGGTGTGGTTCGTCCCGCGGGAGGCGGTGCCCGGCGACGGCCTTCCACCGGGGGACTGGGACGCCGAGGTCGCCGCCCTCCTGCAGGACGGGGGGACCTAGCCCCCGGTGCGGGCACCGGCGCGCTGCAGCGCGCGCAGCACCGCCTCGGCGACGACGTCGGGCCGGTCCACGGGCACGAAGTGGCTCGCGTCCTGGACCCGGGTCAGGTTCGCGCCGGGCACCTCGCGCGCCAGGCGCTCGCCGTAGCGGGGTTTCATCTGGTGGTCCAGCTGCCCCCACACCACCTCCAGCGGCACGTCCAGGCGCGGCAGGAACGGCGCCACCGCCTGGGTGTAGACGGAGTCCAGCGATCGCAGGTGCCGTGCCAGGCGGTGACCGCCACCGGGTTCCAGCCACGGGGCGACGAAGCGGTCCACGGCCTGCCCCGCGCGGTCCTGGTGGGCGAACAGGGGGCGCAGGGCGGTGCGCAGCACCTTCTCCAGCGCGTTCGCGGGGAGGCGCTCCAGCACCGGCCAGGCGAGCTTGAGCGCCTTGATGCCGGGCACGGGCCAGCCGTCGTAGCAGACCCCGTCGATCACGGTCGCCGCCGCCACGCGCTGCGGGGCGGTGGTCGCCAGGATCTGCGTGACGCCGCCGCCGAGGTCGTGCCCGGCCACCACGGCGCGCTCCTCGCCGAGGGTGTCCAGCAGTTCCAGCAACCGCGCGGCCTGCGAGGACAGGTCCACCCCGGTGCCCTCCGGGGCGGGGGAGCCGCCGTAGCCGGCCATGTCCACGGCCACGACCCGCGCGTGCTCGTGCAGCCGTGGCACGACGTCCCACCACAGGGTGTGGTTGGTGGGGATGCCATGCACGAGCAGCACCAGGGGACCCGTGTCCCCGGCTCGCCACACGTGCAGTGGCTGACCCGGCAGGTCGACGGTCTCGGTGCGTCCGACGGGGAGTTCCACGGCACCAGGGTGGCCGCCCGCCCCCGGACGGGCATCTCGGGCGGACGCCCGGGCCGGGCGTGCGCCACGGGCGGGGAGGGGTTGCGCCGTGAGGCGGGGAGGGTGTTAGAGTCTGCTCAGTCGCTTTTCTCGTTGTGCTTCCAACACCCCGGGGATTGATTCCGAGGGTCGTGAAGCTTTCCAGCCCGGTCAGCACCTCGGTGGACGAGCTCGTTCAGAGCGTTACACCTGAGGAGGCCTCATGGCTCAGGGAACTGTCAAGTGGTTCAACGGCGAGAAGGGCTTCGGCTTCATCGCTCCCGAGGACGGCTCTGCTGACGTGTTCGTGCACTTCAGTGAGATCACGGGCAGCGGTTTCCGCAGCCTCGACGAGAACGACCGCGTCGAGTTCACCGTGACCCAGGGCGCCAAGGGCCCGCAGGCCAGCCAGGTCACGCGTCTCTGACCTGACCTGCCCGGCACGACCCCCGCACCCCACCGGGTGCGGGGGTCGTGCTGTTCCCGGTGGGGTCCCGCCGGCGGCGCCCGAGGTCAGTCCTCGAAACCCGCGCTGGCCGTCACCGTCCCCGGCGGCACCTCGGTGAACCCCCCGTCACGCACGTCGACGCGCGCGCCGGCCGGCAGCACCGGGGCCCCCGTCAGGACCCGCACGCCGAAACCCCCTGTCGCCCAGGGGGAGGTGAGCGCCGCGGGCAGCCGCTCCCACGCCAGCTGCGCGGCGTGCCCGACCTGCGCGGCGGCCTTCCCCGTGCTCATCGCCACGTCCGGGCACAGCCGGATCGTCAGTGCGCCCTGCACGGCGGGCGGTGCACCGGCCCCCTCGGGGTCGGGCAGGTCCAGCCCGCCGACCTGCAGGGGGCGCAGCAGCTCGGGGACCGCGTCGCGCGGGTGCGGGGCGAACGCCCGCACCGCCGCGTCGCCGCTGCGCGCCTCCACGTGCGCCAGGGCCACGGTGCGCTCCCACTTCACGCCCCGCGCCCGCCGGGTGATCTTGCGGATCCGCCGGCCGCGCCAGGCCGCGACCGCGTCGGCGAACTCCCCGCCGGGGGTGGTGGTGCGCTCGTCGGTCAGCAGCAGCACCACGGCGCGCGCCGCGGCCACGAGCACGTCGGTGTGCGCGGGGAGCGGGTCGCGCTCCACCCGGACCACCAGGGACAGGGACCAGGGCTCGTCCTCCCCGGGCGGGACCCCCGGGGTGCTCGTCGGGTGCGTCACGGCGCGCACGCTACCGCCGTCCCCCGCGGGGGCCGGGTGCGCTCACGCGCGGCGGCGGCGCCGGGCGGTGAGCAGCTCGAACACGGCGTACGCGGCCACGCCCAGCGCCACGACCGTCAGCAGCACCCTGCCGTACGGCTGTTGGGCGATCTCGTGGAACGCCGCGTCCAGGCCCCGCGACTTCGCCGTGTCCCCGCCCGCGGACAGCACCACCAGGACGCCGAGGACGCCGAACGCGACGCCGCGCGCCACCCAGCCCGTCACCCCCAGGGCCGTCAGGGCCGGCGACAGCGACCCCTCGACCTTGTCCTCGAACTTCTTCACCACCCCGCGCACGGCCAGGCCGATGCCGACGGCCACGATCGCCAGTCCGACCACCACGACGATCACCGGCCCACCCGGGGCCTCCAGCACCCGCTGGGTCAGCGTCTGCTGGCTCTGGCCGGAGGAGGAACCGCCGCCGAGCACGAAGCGGGCGCTCGAGAGGCCCAGCACCCCGGCCACCAGGGCCTTGGCGACCGCGCTGACGCGGCGCGAGGCCTTGTCGGCGGCCACCGCGGCCAGCACCTGCCAGGCGACCATCGCCGCGAAGCCCAGCGTCAGGAGCGTCAGCAGCACCTTCCCGAACGGCTGGGCCGCGACCCGCGACAGCGCACCGGAGGTGTCGGCGCTGGCGGGTGCGGTGCCGAAGGCGATCTGCAGCGCCAGCCACGCCACCAGCAGGTACACGACCCCCTCGGCGACCACGCCGGCCCGGCCGACCCGCTTCACGGTGCTCTCGTGGCGCTCGGCGAAGCGCTCCCCCTGGCGGGCGGTCCCCTTGACGTCGTTGCCGGACATGCGCACATGGTGGGACCGCGCGTCCGGCACCGCACCCCGGCGGACGTGCGGGGCGGTGCGCGCGCGGGGTGACACTGGGGGGGTGCCCAGCTCCCTGCCCGACGGCGAGGCCGTCCCGACCAACGGCGCGCTGCCGCCCACCGCCCTGGCCGGCGCGGCCGGCCGCACCTTCGGGGTGTACCTGCACGTGCCGTTCTGCGCGGTGCGGTGCGGGTACTGCGACTTCAACACCTACACCGCCACCGAGCTGGGCGGTGGCGGCTCGCAGACCGCCTACGCGGCCACCGCGGCCACCGAGGTCGAGTTGGCCGCCCGCGTCCTCGGCGCGGCCGCGCGCCCGGCCTCCACCGTCTTCTTCGGCGGTGGCACCCCCACGCTGCTGCCGGCGGCGGACCTGGCCGCGATGCTCGCCGCGGTGCGCGAGCGCTTCGGCCTCGAGCCGGGTGCGGAGGTCACCACCGAGGCCAACCCGGACTCCGTCACCCCGCAGGCGCTGGCGACCCTGGCCGCGGCCGGCTTCACCCGCGTCTCCTTCGGCGTGCAGTCCGCCGTCCCGCACGTGCTGGCCGTGCTGGACCGCACCCACGACCCGCGCCGCGTCCCCGAGGCGGTGCGCTGGGCGCGCGAGGCGGGCCTCGACGTCAGCCTGGACCTCATCTACGGCACGCCCGGCGAGTCCGCCGACGACCTGCGCCGCAGCCTGGACGAGGCGCTGGGGTGCGAGCCGGACCACGTCTCGGCGTACGCGCTCATCGTCGAGGAGGGCACCAGGCTGGCCGCGCGGATCCGCCGCGGCGAGGTGCCGGTGCCCGAGGACGACGACGAGGCCGAGAAGTACGAGCTCGTCGACGACGCCCTGGGTGCCGCCGGGTTCTCCTGGTACGAGGTGAGCAACTGGGCCAGGAAGCCGGAGTTCGAGTGCCGTCACAACCTGGCGTACTGGCGCGGCGGCGACTGGTGGGGGATCGGGCCCGGCGCGCACAGCCACGTCGGCGGGGTGCGCTGGTGGAACGTCAAGCACCCCACCGCGTACGCCGGGCGCCTGGGGCGGGGCGAGAGCCCCGCCCACGCCCGCGAGGTGCTCTCGCCCGGGGACCGGCTCACCGAGGACGTGCTGCTGCGCTCACGGCTGGCGGAGGGTTTCGACCCGGTGTGGTGGGGACCGGCCGCGGTCGGTGCCGCACCGCACCTGGCCGCCGACGGGTTGCTCGAACCGCTCGGGAGCGGGCGGTGGTCGCTGACCCGCCGCGGCCGGCTGCTGGCCGACACCGTGGTGCGCGCACTGCTGGGCTGAACCCCCGTCCCCACCGCCCGGGTGTGGGTTAGGTTCGCGACGTGCGCCTGGGAGTGAACCTCGGCTACCTGACCGGCGGCGACGCGGCGGGTGCCGCCGCCGACGCCCTCGCGCTCGTGCGCGCGGCGGAGGAGGCGGGCTGCGACAGCGCCTGGGTGGCCGAGGCGTACGGTTCCGACGCCGTGAGCGTGCTGGGCTGGCTGGCCGCGCAGACCTCGCGCATCGCGCTCGGCTCGGCGGTGCTGCAGGTGCCGGCCCGCGCGCCGGCCGCCACGGCGATGGCCGCGGCCACCCTGGACGTGCTGTCCGGCGGGCGGTTCCGCCTGGGGCTGGGCGTTTCCGGCCCGCAGGTCTCCGAGGGCTGGTACGGGCAGCGGTTCACCGCTCCGCTGGCGCGCACCCGCGAGCACGTGGAGGTCGTGCGCCGCGTGCTCTCGCGCCGGCCCGTCCGGTTCGAGGGCGAGCACGTGCACCTGCCGCTGCCGGACGGCCCGGGCGTGCCGCTGCACCTGATGCTGCCCGAGCCCCGCCCGGGCCTGCCCGTCTACCTGGCGGCCGTCGGCCCGCGCAACGTGGAGCTCGCGGGGGAGGTCGCCGACGGGTGGCTGCCGGTGTTCCTGGCCCCGGACGCGTGCGAGGCGCAGTTCGCGCACCTGGCCGCCGGCCGCGCCCGCCGCACCGGCTCGCCGGTGCAGGACTTCGACGTGTGCGCCTCGGTCCCGGTGCTGCTGACCGACGCGACCGGTGAGGCCCGCCTGGCGGCGGAGGCGCCGGTGCGCCGGCACGTGGCCCTCTACCTGGGCGGCATGGGCTCGCGCAGCCAGAACTTCTACGCCGACCTCGCCCGGCGGCTGGGGTTCTCCGACGCCGTGGACGAGGTCGCGGAGCTCTTCACCGCGGGCCGGCACCGCGAGGCCGCCGCGGCGGTGCCGGCGGGTTTCCTGGAGGCCACCTGCCTCGTGGGGCCGGCGGCGGGCCTGCGCGCGCGCCTGGACGACTACGCGCGCGCCGGCGTCACCACCCTGGCGCTGGTGCCGCAGGCGCCCGCGCTCGCCGACCGGGTGGCGGCGGTGCGGGCGCTCGCGGGGTGACGGCTCAGCGCACCAGGCGCAGGACCAGCGGGTAGCGGTACGCGCGGCCCGAGTTCGCCGCGACCGCCGCGATCACGGCCAGGACCGTCGCCACGAGCGCGGGCAACCCCAGCAGCGCGAACGACAGGCCCAGGGTGGGCAGGGCGAGGAGCGCGGCGACCACGCCCAGGACGATCTCGTAGAGCACGAACGAGATGCTCATGTTCAGCGCCTCGGCGGTGTGCTCGCGCACGAACCGGCTGCGGTCCTTGAAGACCAGGAACAGCACCAGTGGCGCGACCACCGGCAGGCCGATCCACAGCAGCAGCGTCCCCACGTGCGCGAGCACGCTCCAGGTGCGCTCGTCCTGCACCGACACCGGCGGCTTCTGCTGCCACTGCGGCGGCCGGCCGGGGCCCTGCGGGGGCGGCCACGGCTGACCGTGCTGCTGCGCCGCCTCCTGCTCGGGCTGCCAGCCCGGGCGCCACCCGGGCGTCCAGCCGGGCTGCTGCTCCCCGCCGGCGCCGGGGGCGTGCGGGTCCTTCGTGAAGTCCGGGCGGGACGACTGGTGCGGGTCGCTCACGGTGGCCTCCTGGGCGTCGCCGGGGTTCGGGTTCACGTCGATCCTCCCGCGCGGGCGGGCCGGGTGTCGTCCTCCCGCGGGGTGGACCCGGGTGCGACGAGGGGAGGAGACGGGCGCCTCAGCGGTCCGCCGCGTCCGCCGTGACGAAGTCCACCAGCTCCTCCACCCGGCCCAGCAACGCCGGCTCCAGGTCGGCGTAGGTGCGCACCGTGCCCAGGATCCGCTTCCAGCCGTGCGCGACGTCGGCCTGCGTGGCGTGCGGCCAGCCCAGCTCGGCGAGGATCCCGTGCTTCCAGGAGGTGCCGCGCGGCACGACCGGCCAGCGCTCCCAGCCGAGGCGCTCGGGGCGCACGGCCTGCCAGACGTCGACGAACGGGTGGCCCACGACGAGCACGTGCGGGTTCTTCGAGACCGCGGCCACGATGCGCGACTCCTTGCTGCCGGGCACGAGGTGGTCCACCAGCACGCCGATGCGCCGCCCCGGGCGGGGGCCGAAGGAGCGCACCGCGGCGTCGAGGTCGTCGACGCCGTCGAGCAGCTCCACGACCACGCCCTCCACGCGCAGGTCGTCGCCCCAGACCTTCTCCACCAGCTCGGCGTCGTGCCGGCCCTCCACCAGGATGCGGGAGGCGCGCGCAGTGCGGGCCGCGGCGCCGGCGACGGCCACCGACCCGCTGGCGGTGCGGGTGGGCGCAGCGGGGGCGGCGGGCCCCCTGGGCGCCACCAGCCGCACGGGCTGCCCGTCCACCCAGAAGCCCGGGCCCAGCGGGAAGGTGCGGGTGCGCCCCCTGGCGTCCTCCAGGACGACGACGTGCACGCCGCCGCTCTTCTCCACGCGCACCACCGCGCCCACCCAGCCGGTCTCCACGTCCTCGACGACGAGGCCGCGCGCGGCGGGCTCCTCGCGGTGCGTCGGGCGCCGCGGGTGCGGGTCCGTGGACAGCACGTCGCGGCCGTAGCGGTCGGCGGGGCGGGGTGCGGACCGGGCGTTCGGGCTCACCCGCGGCACGCTAACGAGCGGTGCGGGCGGCGCGGTGGAGGCGCGCTGACCGGGTCCGCTGGCCTAGACTTGGCACTCGGATCCGGCGAGTGCCAGTGGGGTGCCCGCGGAGGACGGGGAGCGGAGGTGGGTGTGAGCGACGACCGCAGGCTCGCGGTGCTGCGCGCCATCGTCGAGGACTACGTCTCGACCCACGAGCCCGTGGGGTCCAAGGCGCTGGTCGAGCGGCACCGCCTCGGCGTGTCCCCGGCCACCATCCGCAACGACATGGCGGTGCTGGAGGAGGAGGGGTACATCGCCCAGCCGCACACCAGCGCCGGGCGCATCCCCACCGACAAGGGCTACCGCCTGTTCGTGGACCGCCTCGCCAACCTCAAGCCCATGTCGCCGGCCGAGCGCCGCGCCATCCAGGCCTTCCTCGACGGCGCCGTCGACCTCGACGACGTCGTGGACCGCACCGTGCGGCTGCTGGCGCAGATCACCCGCCAGGCCGCCGTCGTGCAGTACCCGTCGCTGTCGCGGGCGGCGGTGCGGCACGTGGAGGTGGTGCCCGTCGGCGGGCGCAGCGCGCTGCTGGTGCTCATCACCGACACCGGCCGCGTCGAGCAGCGCGTCGTCGACGTGCGCTCGGCCACGGACGTGGAGTCGCTGCCGGAGGTCCTGGCGGTGCTGCGCGACCGCGTCAACGCCGCCGTCGCCGGCAAGCGGCTGAAGCAGGCGCGCGAGGAGCTCACCGCCGTCGTCCAGGCCAGCCCGCCGGGCCACATGGCGGTGACCGCCGAGGTCGTCGCCGCGCTCGGCGACTGCCTGAGCGCCGGGCTGGAGGAGCGCGTCGTCATCGCCGGCACCGCCAACCTCGTCCGATCGGGCGCCGCCGACCTCGCCGCCTCCCTCGGCAGCGTGCTGGAGGCGCTGGAGGAGCACGTGGTGCTGCTGCGGCTGGTGCAGGAGATGGCCGAGGAGGGCGGCGGCGACCGCGGCGCGCTCACCGTGCGCATCGGCGCGGAGAACCTCCACCTCGGTCTGCCGGAGACCTCCGTGGTGACCAGCGGTTACGGCGAGGGGGAGGTCCTGGCCCGCCTCGGCGTGCTCGGTCCGACCCGCATGGACTACCCCACGACGATGGCGGCGGTGCGGGCGGTCTCCCGCTACGTGTCGCGCATCCTGTCCCAGTGACCCACCCGACCACCCCCCGACGGGAGACCTGAGCACCTCGTGAGCGACTACTACGACGTCCTCGGCGTCAGCAGGGACGCCTCGGCGGAGGACATCAAGCGCGCCTACCGCAAGCTGGCGCGCAAGCTCCACCCCGACGTCACCTCCGACCCCGACGCCGGGGACAGGTTCAAGGAGGTCTCCCAGGCCTACGAGACGCTCTCCAACCCGGACAAGCGCGCCCAGTACGACCGCGGCGGCGCACCCGGCGGGGCCGGCGGCTTCGGCCAGGGCTTCGGCTTCTCCGACATCATGGACGCGTTCTTCGGGCAGAGCGGGGCCGCCGGCGGCCGCGGCCCGGTCAGCCGCACCCAGCGCGGCCAGGACGCCCTCATCCGCGTGGACGTGGACCTGGCCGAGGCCGCCTTCGGCGGCGAGCGGCAGATCCAGGTCGACACCGCGGTGCTGTGCCCCACCTGCAAGGGGACCTGCTGCCAGCCGGGCACCCAACCGGAGACGTGCGACATCTGCGGCGGGCAGGGCTCGGTGCAGCGCGTGGTGCGCTCCCTGCTGGGGCAGGTCATGACCAGCCAGCCGTGCCCGACGTGCCACGGCTTCGGCACGGTGCTGCCCTCGCCGTGCCTGGAGTGCAGCGGGGAGGGGCGGGTGCGCGCCCGACGGCCGCTGACCATCCGCATCCCCGCCGGGGTGGACACCGGCACCCGCATCCAGCTCGCCGCCCAGGGCGAGGTCGGCACCGCCGGCGGCCCGCCCGGTGACCTGTACGTGGAGATCCACGAGCGCCCGCACCCGGTCTTCACCCGCCGCGGCGACGACCTGCTGTGCACGCTGGAGGTCCCCATGACGGCCGCCGCGCTGGGTGCCTCCATCCCGCTGGAGACCCTCGACGGCACCGAGGAGGTCGAGGTGCGCCCCGGTGCGCAGGGCGGGGAGGTCGTCACCCTGAAGCAGAAGGGCGCCGAGCACCTGCGTTCGGCGGGCCGCGGGGACCTCCTCGTCACCCTGGAGGTCACCACCCCGCGCGACCTCGACGATGAGCAGGAGGAGCTGCTGCGCCGCCTGGCGGAGGTGCGCGGCGAGGTGCGCCCCGCCGGCAAGCTGTCCCCCGCCCACCACGGCGTGTTCTCCAAGCTGCGCGAGCGCTTCGGCGGGCGCTGACGCCCGGTGCGCGTCCCTGCGGCAGGCTGGGGGCGTGCACGGGAAGGTCTTCGCCGGATCGGTCGTCCTGCACGCGGCCGCGGTCGTCGCGGCCGCGCTCGTGCTGCCCGAGCGGGTGCCCACCCGCTTCGGCGGCGGCGGTGGGGCCGACGAGTGGAGCAGCCGCGCGGAGGCGGTCGCCTCCTCCGCGCTGGCCGGCACCCTGGTGGCCGGGCTCTTCGCGGGGCTGGCGGCCTGGGTGCCGCGGCTGCCGCTGGAGGTGGTCAACGTGCCGAACGCCGCCTTCTGGAAGTCACCCGAGCACGAGGGGGAGCTGCGGCGCCGGCTCCGCGAGGACCTGCTGGGCATCGGCACGACCACGGTGCTGCTGCTCACCGCGGTGCAGGGCGCGCTGGTGCAGGCGGCGCTGTCGGGCACCGGCCGGCTGCCGTGGTGGTTCTTCGCCGTCCTCGGCGCCTGGCTCGCCGGCGTCCTCGGCTGGGTGCTCTCCCTCGCCCTCACCCGCTACCGGGTGCCCCGGGGCCCCGGCGGCTGAGCGCCGGCCGGTCACGGCCCCGAGGGGTGCGGTGAGGATTCCCCCGAGGGCCCTCACCGCACCGGATCGAGGGGAGCCTCAGCGCACGGTGAAGCTCTTGGTGTCGCCCGCCGGCTGGGCACCGGCCGCGCCGCCGGACTCGTCGGGACGCTCCACCAGGACGGTGTACTCGCCCGCGGGCAGCGGGATCGTCACCGAGAACTCCGCGAAGGTCCCGTTCGCGCCGGCCTGCACCGGTCCGCGGGCCACCTCCGCGCCGGAGGCGTCGGTGACGGTGTAGAGCAGCGTGCCCTCGAACGCGCTGCCCACGCCCTCCACGACGACCTGCCCAGGGGTCCCGGTGCCCACCGACGTGATCCACGCCGGTGCCTGCACGGCCTCCTGCGGCGCCCGCGAGACCGTCTCGGGCACCGCGTAGCCGAACACCAGCGGTTCGGCTGCGCCGTCCACGCGGATCTCGACGGGCAGGTCCTCACCGGCGGCGGCGGTGACGGTGTGGACGAGCTGCTGCACCGCGGCCGTGACGTCCCCGGCCTCGACGTCCCCGGCGGCGGCCGACGCGGCGATGTCCACGACGAGGCGGCCGTCCTGCGCGCTCACCGTCGCGGAGTCGTCCGGGCCCCAGGGGGAGGCGTAGTCCGGGTCCGAGGGCTGCCCGCCCAGCATGGCGCGCAGCGCGTTCGTCGGGTCGTCGGCCGCGTCCCCGGCGCGCACGTACTCGCGGAACAGCAGCTGCTGCTCCCCGCCCAGCCAGTACACCGGCACGGTCGTCGAGCCCGAGGGCAGCGCCCGGCCGGTGGGGGCGGTGGTCCCGGTGGTGGCCGCGGTGGTGGTCCCGGTGGTGGACCGCGGCTCCTCGGTGGCCCGCTCCTGGCCGGTGCCGGTGGCGGTGCCCCCCGCGTCCGGTTCGGAGCTGGCCGGGGTGGGCGCGCCGCTGCGCTCGGTCGCCGACGTGGGGGCGGAGGCGACGGTGCGCACCGACTCCCCGTCGCCGCGGGTCAGCGCGAAGGCGCTGCCACCGACGACGACGACCGCGGCGGCGGTCGCCACGGCGGCCCAGGCGCGGGTGGAGCGGCGGCGGGAGGTCGTGCTCATGCGGATCTCCTGGAGGCGGTCGGTGGGCTGCACGGTGTCGGCGCGCGCGGCGAGGGCGTCCCGCAGGGCGCGCGCGGTGGGGTCGGTGGCCGCGTCGGGCAGCGGCCCGGCGCTCACCGGGTCGTCGGGGTCCGGCGCGGGGCCGGGGTGGCGGTGGTTCACGGCGTCTCCTCCTGAGCGCGCAGACCGGCGCGCAGCGCCGCCAGCCCGCGGTGCGCGTGCGTCTTGACGGCCCCGCGGCTGATGCCCAGGGCTTCGGCGATGTCCTGCTCGGACAGGTCCGCGGAGTAGCGCAGGACGAGGACCTCCCGCTGGCGCACCGGCAGGGCGTCCAGCGCGGCCAGCACGAGGCGGTGCTCGGCCGAGCGCACCGCCCGCTCCTCCGGGCCCTCCGGCGCCGGGTCGGGCAGCGGGCGCTTGCGGTCGGCCACGGCCCGGTGGCGCAGCACGTCGCGGGCGCCGTTCACCACCGCCTGGCGCAGGTACGCCACGGCGGCGGCGCGGTCGTCCAGCCGTCGCCAGCGCCGGTGCAGCGCCACGAACGCCTCCTGCACCACCTCCTCGGCGGTGGAGGTCTCCCCGGTGAACTCCGCGGCCAGCGCCACCAGGCGCCGCCAGTGCGCGGTGTACAGGACGGTCACGGCCGTGTCCGCGTCCCAGGTGCGGGGGTCCTCGGGGTCCGCGGCGCCGCCGCCGGGGTGCTCGCCGGAGCCCGGGCGCACGTCGCCGGGCCCCCGGCCGACCTGCCGGTCAGCCACGGCGCGCCGCGCTCTGAGCATCTCCACACCAGTACGACGAGCGACGAGCGGTCACGGTTGACATCCAACCGGACCCGGTCGCGGTGGCGGGGGAGGCGGGCGGCCGGTGGGCGGCCCGGGTACCGTGCCGCCATGAGCGGCAGACGGAACGGCAGCGCCCCCGCCGACCTCTTCCTGCGCATCGTCGCGGGGGAGCTGCCGGCGACGGTCGTGCACTCCGACGAGCTCGTCGTCGCCTTCGAGGACGCCGACCCGCAGGCTCCCGTGCACGTCCTGGTCGTCCCGCGCGAGCGCCACGAGACCGTCGCCGACCTCGCCGCGGCGGCCCCCGCGACGCTCGCGCGCCTGGTCCAGGTGGCCCAGCGGGTGGCCGACGAGCGCTGCGGCGGGCACTACCGGCTCGTGTTCAACAGCGGCGAGGACGTGGGTCAGTCGGTGCCCCACGTGCACGGCCACGTCCTGGGCGGCCGGCCCTTCACTTGGCCGCCCGGCTAGTCAGAGGGTTGGATGGGGTCCCATGTGCGGCTTGTGCGGTGAGATCACGTTCGACGGTCGGCCTGCGGACATCGGGGCGGTCCAGCGGATGTCGCAGCCGCTGGCGTCCCGCGGGCCGGACGGCGAGGGCTACTGGGCGCAGGGCCGGGTGGCCTTCGGGCACCGGCGGCTGTCGATCATCGACCTGTCGGTGTGCGGCTCGCAGCCCATGGTGGACCCCGACCTGGGCCTGCACGCGGTCTTCAACGGCTGCATCTACAACTACAGGGAGCTGCGCGAGGAGCTGATCGGTCACGGGTACCGGTTCAGCTCGACCTCGGACACCGAGGTCATCCTCAAGGGGTACCACCGGTGGGGCACCGACGTGGTGGACCACCTCAAGGGCATGTTCGCCGTCGTCCTGCACGAGCGGGACTCCGGCCGCGTGGTCCTCATGCGCGACCGCCTCGGCATCAAGCCGCTCTACCTGGCGGAGACGCCGGGGCGGCTGCGCTTCGCCTCCTCGCTGCCGGCGCTGCTGGCCGCCGGGGACGTGGACACCACCATCGACCCCGTCGCGCTGCACCACTACCTCTCCTGGCACGCCGTGGTGCCCGCTCCGCTGACGATCCTCAAGGGCGTGCGCAAGCTGCCCCCCGCGACCGTCCGCGTGGTCGAGGCCGACGGCACCAGCCGCGAGCACCGCTACTGGAACGCCCAGCACGTGCGCCGCGAGCAGTTCACCGGCTTCTCCGGCGAGGACTGGGAGGACGCCGTCCTGGACTCCCTGCGCGCAGCGGTGCGCCGGCGCACCGTCGCCGACGTGCCCGTGGGGGTGCTGCTCTCCGGCGGCCTGGACTCCAGCCTCATCACCGGCCTGCTGGCCGAGGCGGGGCAGACCGACCTGGCGACCTACTCCATCGGCTTCGAGTCCGTCGGCGGCCGCGAGGGCGACGAGTTCGCCTACTCCGACGTCATCGCCGAGC
This sequence comes from Kineococcus esterisolvens, assembly GCF_050871405.1. Taxonomy (NCBI): domain Bacteria; kingdom Bacillati; phylum Actinomycetota; class Actinomycetes; order Kineosporiales; family Kineosporiaceae; genus Kineococcus; species Kineococcus esterisolvens. The sequence goes on along the minus strand of NZ_JBJLRI010000002.1, from coordinate 90,476 downwards.
GCTACGCGACGAACCACCACCGCATCCGCGTCACCGGCGACGAGCTCGTCGGGGCGCTGGGCCACGCCGTCGGCGCCATGCACGAGCCCATGGTGAGCCACGACGTCGTCGCGTTCGACCTGCTGAGCCAGCACGTGTCGCAGTCGATCCGGGTCGTGCAGTCCGGGCAGGGCGCCGACGAGGTCTTCGGCGGCTACCACTGGTACCCGCCGCTGGCCGGGCTCACCCCCGAGCAGGGCGTCGACGCCTACGCGAAGGCGTTCTTCGACCGCGACCACGCCCAGATGGCGCAGGTCCTGCAGCCGCAGTGGACGACCGGTTCCGACGTCTCGCGCGACTTCGTCCGCCGGCACTTCACCCGCCCCGGCGCCGAGACCGCCGTGGACGCCGCGCTGCGCCTGGACACCGAGGTCATGCTCGTCGACGACCCCGTCAAGCGCGTGGACAACACCACGATGGCCTGGGGCCTGGAGGCCCGCGTGCCGTTCCTGGACCACGAGCTGGTGGAGCTGGCGGCGGCGATCCCGCCGGAGCTGCACCTGTCCGAGGACGGCAAGGGCGTGCTCAAGCGCGTGGGCCGCAAGGTCATCCCCCGCGAGGTCATCGACCGGCCCAAGGGCTACTTCCCCGTCCCGGCGATCACCCACCTGCAGGGCAAGGTGCTGGGCCTGGTGAAGGACGCGCTGACCAGCGAGGCCGCCCGCAGGCGCGGCCTGTTCCGCCCCGAGTACGTCTCCGAGCTCGTGCGCGACCCCAACGCCGAGCTCACCCCGCTGCGCGGCAACAAGCTGTGGCAGCTGGGCCTGCTGGAGCTGTGGCTGCAGCAGCACGGGATCGACTGAACCGCCGGGGGAGGACGATGAGCACCGTGGGAACCCGCCGCCGGGCGAACGTGGCCGGGCTCAGGCACCGGGGTCTGGACGCACCCGCCATCTCCAGCCGCAACTGGCAGCGGCCGCCGAGCCACTTCACGCGCGGCATGGCCAGCGACGTCGTGCTCGACATGGGGTGGGGCCGGCTCGTCTTCGGCCACACGTTCGCCGACCAGCGCGACGTCGTCGACGCCCTGCGCGCCGAGGAGACCGGTGAGCGCGACATCGCCATGTACGTGCGCGAACCGCAGGTCCTGGTGGGCCTGGCGCCGCACGAGCTGTTCATGGACCCCTCGATCACGTTCCGGCTGCAGCTGTCGCGCTACCGGGCACCGCGCGACCGCAACCCCGACGTGTTCGTGCGCATGGTCCGCGAGCGCTCCGAGCTGGACGACGTCAACCGCCTCTACGCCGCGAACGGCATGGTGACGTCCGACCCGGACGTCATGTGGGCCAACCACCGCACGCGCACCTTCACGTACCTGGTCGCGGAGGACACCCGCACCCGCCAGATCGTCGGCACCGTCACCGGCGTCGACCACGTCCTCGCCTTCGGCGACCCGGACGAGGGCGCCAGCCTGTGGTGCCTGGCCGCCGACCCCCAAGCCGCCCCGCGCGGTGTCGGTGAGGCGCTCGTGCGGACCCTCGCCGAGCGCTACGTCGCCCGCGGGCGCGCCATCCTCGACCTGTCCGTGCTGCACGACAACGACGGCGCCATCGCCCTGTACCGGAGGCTGGGTTTCCGGCCGGCGCCGCCCGTGGTCGTCAAGCGCAAGAACCCCATCAACCGGCCGTTGTTCTCCCCGCAGCCGGACCAGCTGGGGGAGCTGAACCCGTACGCGCGCATCATCGCCGACGAGGCCCTGCGCCGCGGGGTGCGGGTGGAGGTCACCGACGCGCCCAGCGGGGAGATGCGGCTGACGTTCGGGGGGCGCTCGCTGCTGACGCGCGAGTCGCTGTCGGAACTGACCAGCGCCGTCGCGATGAGCCGGTGCGACGACAAGCGCGTCACCCGCCGGTTGCTGGCCGCCACCGGTGTGCGGGTGCCGCGGGCGGTGGAACTGGCCTCCGACCCGCTGGCGGACGAGGCCGGCCTGGCCGCCGCCGAGCGCCTCATCGCCGAGACCGGTCCCGTCGTGGTGAAACCCGCCCGCGGTGAGCAGGGCAAGGGCATCACCGTGGGCGTCGCCGGCGGTGAGGCCCTGCGCCGCGCGGTCGCCGAGGCCGCGGCGAACTGCCCGGACGTGCTGGTGGAGGAGTTCGTCGCCGGGCAGGACCTGCGCATCGTCGTCATCGACCACGAGGTCGTCGCCGCCGCGGTGCGTCGCCCCGCCGCCGTCATCGGCACCGGCGGCGACGACGTCCGGACCCTGGTGGCCAAGCAGAGCCGGCGCCGTGCCGCCGCCACCGGCGGCGAGTCCAGCATCCCGCTGGACGCCACCACCGAGGCCGTCGTGCACGAGGCCGGGTACGCCCTCGACGACGTCCTGCCGCGCGGGGAGCGCCTGGAGGTGCGCCGCACGGCGAACCTGCACACCGGCGGGACCATCGAGGACGTCACCGACGACCTGCACCCCGACCTGCTGGACGCGGCGGTGGCCGCCAGCCGCGCCATCGGCATCCCCGTCACCGGCCTGGACCTGCTGGTGCCGGACGTGTCCGGTCCCGAGCACGTCGTCATCGAGGCCAACGAGCGCCCCGGGTTGGCGAACCACCAGCCGCGGCCGACGGCGCAGCGGTTCCTGGACCTGCTCTTCCCGGAGACGCGGCGGGCGCAGGGCTGAGCTCCGCGCGGGACCACCACGTGCCGGCCGGGCGGTACCGGTCAGCGGCTGCTCCGCTCGGTGCCCACGGTGAAGCCCCGGGCGCGCAGGCGCTCGGCGAGGACCGTGCCGATCCCGGTGGCGGGGGTGAGGACCCCCGCGGCGTCGGGCAGTCGGTCCCCGTCGAGGGCGAGGGCCAGCGCGCTCTCGCCGAGCATCACGGCGGTGGCCGCGTACCCGGGGTCGCCCTGCGCGGCGACGGTCGTGCGGTAGCGGCGGCCGCCGGCGGTGCGGGCGTCCAGCTCCAGCCGGAACCTCCCGGTGCGCCGGGTCCGCTCGCCCGGGCCGCTGCCGGGCGCGGGCAGCAGGCGGTCGACCACGGGCCGGGCGCGGCGCAGCGACAGCGCGCCGGCGACGGCGCCCAGAGCGCCCGTCACCGCGAACGCGCCCACCGGGGCCGCCCGGCCGGTGAACGCCACCACCTCCCGGTACCGCATCCGCGGCCCGTAGGCGTGATCGAGCAGCGCGTTGCTGCGGCGCACGACGCGAGTGTTGAACGGGGCCATCACGAACGGCGCGGTCCAGACGCCGTCCGCGCTGCGGCGGGTGGGACGGAACACGTCGCGCTGCTCGCCCAGGTCGGGTTCGGCGTCGCGGTCCGGGCTGAGGGCGTACGGGTCGGCCAGCAGCCGCCGGGCCGCGGGGTCGCTGCGGGCGGTGTCCATCTGCAGGCGCAGGGAGTCGACGGTGCCGCCGCTGACGCCGCCGCGCAGCGAGCGCACCTCCAGCACGGCGTCGGTGAGCGGGCCGGCGCCGTCGGAGGTGGCGCGCTCGTGCGCCAGCAGCACCGCCAGGTCGGAGGGGACGGAGTCGAAACCGCACGAGTGCACGACCCGCGCGCCGGTGGTGGCGGCGGTCCCGTCGAACCCGTCGATGCTGCGGCGCACGAACAGCACCTCACCGGTCAGGTCCGCGTAGTGGGTGCCGGCCCGGGCGCAGGCCTCCACCAGCGGCTGCCCGTGCCGCAGGTAGGGGCCGACGGTGGAGACCACGACGCGGGCCGCCCCGGCCAGTTCGCGCAGGGACGCCGGGTCGCCGGAATCGGCCACGAGCAGCGGCCACCCTGCGGCACCCGCCCCCAGCCCGTCGCGCACCTGTTCCAGGCGCTGCGGTGAGCGACCCGCGAGGCCGGTGCGGGTGCCCGCCGGGGCGTGGCGCGCCAGGTGCGCGGCCACGAGGCGGCCGGCGAAACCGGTCGCTCCGAACACGACGACGTCCAGGTCGCGGTCCCGGTGCACCCGGCCCACCGTAGCCACCCCGCTCCCCGCCGCCACCCGTCCTGCGGCGGGGACCCGGTGCGGGGGAGGGCTACCGTGCGCGGGTGAGACCGTTCCTCCTGCTCGCCACCCGCGAGCACGACGGCGTCGCCGACGCCGAGCACGCCGCCGTCCTGCGCTACGGCGGGCTGGAACCCGGCGAGCTCGTCCGGGTCCGCCTGGAGCGCGAGCCGATGCCCGAGGTGGACCTCGGCGCCTTCTCCGGCGTCGTCGTCGGCGGCAGCCCGTTCTGCACCAGCGACCCCGAGGACGGGAAACCGCCGACCCAGCGCCGGGTGGAGCGCGAGCTGGCCGCGCTGCTGGACCGCGTGGTCGCCGCCGACGTGCCGTTCCTGGGTGCCTGTTACGGCATCGGCACGCTGGGCGTCCACCAGGGCGGCGTGGTCGACCGGACCTTCGGCGAGCCGATCGGCGTGACCCCGGTCAGCCTCACGCGGGCCGGGCGTGCCGACCCGGTGTTCGGCGCCCTGCCCGACGTGTTCGACGCCTTCGTCGGGCACAAGGAGGCGCTGCGCGTGCCGCCGCCGCACGCGGTGGTCCTGGCCACCTCACCCGCGTGCCCGGTGCAGGCGTTCCGCGTCGGGGAGCACCAGTACGCCACGCAGTTCCACCCCGAGCTCGACGTGGAGGGGATCGTGCAGCGCGTCACGGTCTACCGGGGGTCCGGGTACTTCCCGCCCGGGGAGCTGGACGCCGTGGTCGCCCGGCTGCGCGCCGCGCGCGTCGACGTCGCCTCGCGGGTCCTGCAGCGCTTCGTGGAGCGCTACCGCAGCTGAAGCGCGGCGGCGCGACCCGGTGGGCGGTGGGGCCACCCGGCCCCCCGGCCTCGCGCGGCCCACCGCGCCGCCGCCAACGCGCCCGGCTGTGACGCGCGGACCCGCAGACGGCAGTATCGCCCCCGTGAGCAGCACCGACCGTCCCCACCAGCACACCGCCCCGGCCCCCACCACCGCGTCCGACTCCTCGGCGGGAACCGTGGACGCGCCGATCGACGTGGACTACCTCACGACCACGCTCATGGAGCTGCTGCGCATCCCCAGCCCCTCCGGCCGCACCGACGCGGTCATGCAGGTCGTGGGGCAGCACATCGAGAGCCTGGGGCTGCCGGTCGACCTGACCCGCCGCGGCATCCTGCGCGCCACCCTCCGGGGCCGCACCGACGCGGCGCGCCGCGCCGTCGTGGTGCACGCCGACACCATCGGGCTGATGGTCAAGCGGGTGAAGGACAACGGCCGCCTGGAGGTCGTGCCCGTCGGCAGCCACAGCGCCCGGTTCTCCGAGGGCGCGCACGTGACGATCTTCACCGACGACTTCGACAAGGTGTACACGGGCACCGTCCTGCCGCTGAAGAGTTCCGGTCACACCTTCGGCGACGAGATCGACACCCAGGGTGTCGGCTGGCAGTTCGTCGAGGTGCGCATCGACGAGCCGGTGGCGTCGGACTCCGACGTGCGGGCCCTGGGCGTCGAGGTCGGCGACTTCGTCGCCCTGGACGCCGCTCCCCAGATCACCCGTGGCGGCTACGTGAAGTCGCGCCACCTGGACGACAAGGCGGGCCTGGCCGTGTGCCTGACCGCCCTGAAGGCGCTGCGCGACGCCGACCTGCCGCTGGCCGTCACCGCCCAGTTCCTCGTGACGATCGGTGAGGAGGTCGGTTTCGGCGCCACCCACGGCCTGGCGCCCGAGCTGGCCGAACTGGTCGCCGTGGACAACGCGGTCGTCGCCGAGGGGCAGAGCTCGCGCGAGGAGACGGTCAGCATCGGCATGCTCGACATGACCGGCCCCTTCGACTACCACCTCTCCCGGCGGCTGCACTCCCTGGCCCGCTCCCACGGCATCCCGGCGGTGCGCGACGTCTACCGCCACTACCGCTCCGACGCCGCTCCCGCGCTGGAGGCCGGGATGGAGGCGCGCGCCGCCCTGCTGGGCTTCGGGCTGGAGTCCAGCCACGGCCACGAGCGCACGCACATGGACGGCCTGGTGGCGCTGACGCGGCTGCTGGTGGTCTACCTGCAGAGCGGGCTCACGTTCGCCGAGTGGGACCGCACCGAGCACGGCGACCTCGCCGACTTCCCCTCCGACAGCGTGCAGCCGGCACAGCTGGAGCCGGTGGACCGCACGGTGGTCGTCGACCGTCAGTGACTCGTTCACCACGTGGTGTGGGGGTGTTCACGTCGCACCACGTGCAGCAGCAGGGCGTGTGGCTCTCCGTGACCAGCCTGGCCTAGGGTCGCGCAAGGCGCCGGGGGGGCGTCGTGCGCAACCAGGGGGGAGGGACGCCGGTGCGGGTCCTGCTCGTGGACAACCACGACTCGTACACCTACAACGTGTTCCAGCTCATCGCCGGGGTCACCGGCACCGAGCCGCTCGTGCTCACCAACGACGCCCTCGCGCCGGCGGACCTCGACCTCGGCGGTGTGGACGCCGTCGTGCTGTCGCCCGGCCCCGGGCACCCGGGCCGCGAACGCGACTTCGGGTCGTGCGCGGAGGTCCTGGCCCGCGCCGAGGTGCCCGTGCTCGGGATCTGCCTCGGTCACCAGGGCATCGGCCTCGCGGCCGGCGCGCCCGTCGTGCCCGCCCCGGAGCCGCGGCACGGCCACGTCGACCGGATCCACCACGACGGCACCGGGCTCTTCGAGGGCCTGCCCCAGGACTTCGCCGCCGTGCGCTATCACTCGCTGTGCGTGCAGGAGCCCCTGCCGGCGCAGCTGGTCGCCACCGCCTGGTCCGAGGACGGGGTCGTGATGGGGCTGCGCCACACCGGGCGGCCCTTCCAGGGGGTGCAGTTCCACCCCGAGTCGATCGAGAGCGAGCACGGCGCGGCGATCGTGCGGAACTTCCTGCGCACCGCCCGCGCCGCGACCGCCGTGCGGACCGTGCCCTCGGCACCGCCCGCTGCCCCCGCCGCCACCGCGCCCGCTGCTCCCGCGGCGGAGCGGGCCGGCGCGCGCAGCACGTACCGGCTGCTGACGCGGGTGCTCCAGCGCCCCGTGGACACCGAGGCGGCGTTCGTGCGCCTGAACGCCCGCAGCGGGCGGGCCTACTGGCTGGACAGCGCGCGCACCGGACCCGGCACCGGGCGCTTCTCCTTCCTCGGCGACGCCGAGGGACCGGACGCCGAGCAGGTCACCTACCGCGTCGGGGACGGCGCCGTGACGGTGCGCGACCGGCGCGGGGAGCGCCGCGTGCCCGGCACGGTCTTCGAGCACCTGGAGCGCGAGACCGCCCGCCGCCGCATCGACCCCGCCGACCGCCCCCGGGACCTGCCGTTCGACTTCGCCGGCGGCTTCGTCGGCTACCTCGGTTACGAGCTGCGCGCCGACTGCGGTTCGCCGACGCAGCGGCGTGCCGCGTCCCCCGACTCCGCGTGGGTGTTCGCCGACCGCTTCGTGGCCGTCGACCACGAGCTGGGCCGCACCCACCTGGTGGCCCTCGCGCCCGTCGACGGCGGCGAGCCGGCCCTGGCGGCCGCCGAGCGCTGGCTGACGGGCACCGCCGGCGCTCTCGCCGACGTCCCCGCCGCCGGCCAGGTCCGGGCCGAGGCCGCACCCGCGCTGCCCGAGGAGGTGCTCGCGCCGCTGCTGGACCGCACCCGCGCGCAGTACGAGGCGGCCGTGGCCAGGAGCCAGGAGGCGCTGCGCGCGGGGGAGAGCTACGAGGTGTGCCTGACCGCGCAGGCGCGCGTGCCGGCCGCCGTCGGCGGGCTGGAGGCCTACCGCCGGTTGCGCCGGGTCAACCCCGCCCCCTACGCCGCGTACCTGCGCTTCGACGACCTCGAGGTGGCCTGCGCCTCCCCGGAGCGCTTCCTGACGATCGACCGCGACCGCTGGGCCGAGGCGCGACCCATCAAGGGCACCGCCCCGCGCGGGCGCACCCCGGAGGCGGACGAGGAGCTGCGTCGCGGGCTGCGCACCAGCGCCAAGACCCGCGCCGAGAACCTCATGATCGTCGACCTGCTGCGCAACGACCTCGGCCGCGTGTGCGAGGTCGGCTCGGTGAGCGTCCCGGCGCTCATGGCCACCGAGACGTACGCGACGGTCCACCAGCTCGTCTCCACGATCCGCGGGCGGTTGCGCGCGGACACGTCCCCGGTCGGCGCCGTGCGGGCCTGCTTCCCCGGCGGGTCGATGACGGGTGCGCCGAAGCTGCGCACCATGGAGATCATCGACGACCTGGAGCAGCGCCCGCGCGGCGTCTACTCCGGCGCCATCGGGTACTTCTCGCTCACCGGCGCGGTCGACCTCAACATCGTCATCCGGACCCTGGTCCTCGAGGGCGGGCAGTGGACGGTCGGCGCCGGCGGCGCGATCGTGCTCGACTCCGACCCGGGGGAGGAGTACGAGGAGGCCCTGCTCAAGGCCGGTGCCTCGCTGCGCGCGGTGCTCGGCGCGACCGCCCCCGCACCGCGCTCGGCACCGCCGGAGGAGGCCGGGGCGGCCGCCGGCACGCCCGCCGGCACGCCCGCCGCAGCGGTGCGGCGGTGAGCGCCGTGCGCGACGTCGACGTCGTGGTCGTCGGCGCGGGGCCCGCCGGGCTGCTGGTCTCCCACCTGCTGCGCCGGCAGGGCCTGGACGTGGTGGTGCTGGAGCGGCGCAGCCGTGCCCACGTCGAGGCCCGCGTGCGCGCCGGGCTGCTGGAGAACGGCACGGTCGAGGTGCTGCGCAAGGCGGGGCTGGCCGGTCGCCTGGACGCCGACGCCCTCGTGCACGACGGGCTGGAGCTGCGGGTGGACGGCGTCGCGCACCGGCTGCCGTTCCGGGAGCTGACCGGCCAGCCGGTGTTCGTGTACGGCCAGCAGCTGGTGGTGCGCGACCTGCTGGCGGCCGCCGACGCCGACGGCGCCGACGTGCGCTTCGAGGCCGCCGACGTGCAGCTGTCCGGGCTGACGTCACCGGCGCCGGTGGTGCGGGCGAGCACCCCGCAGGGTCCGGTCGCCTTCCGCTGCCGCGCGGTCGCCGGCTGCGACGGCTACCACGGCGTGGCGCGGCGCTCGGTGCCCGAGGGGGTGTTCCGCACGTTCACCCGCGAGCACCCGTACTCGTGGTTCGGCGCGCTGGCGCACACCCCGCCGGTCTCCGAGGAGCTCGTCTACACGATCTCCGAGCGGGGCTTCGCGCTGCTGAGCATGCGCTCGCCGTCGGTCAGCCGCGTGTACCTGCAGGTGCCCCGCGGCACCCGGCCGCAGGACGTGAGCGACGAGCGGCTGTGGGGCGAGCTGCAGCAGCGGCTGGGGGAGGAGGCGCCCCTGACGCCCGGCCCGGTCCTGGAACGGGTGCTGGTGGACCTGCGCAGCGTGGTCGTCGAGCCGATGCAGCACGGTCGGCTCCTCCTGGCCGGCGACGCCGCGCACATCGTCCCGCCCAGCGCCGCCAAGGGGCTGAACATGGCGGTGGAGGACGCCGAGGCGCTGGCCGAGGCGCTGGTCGCCGACCTGCGCGACGGCGAGCCGGAGGCGCTGGAGACCTACTCGCGGCGCCGGCTGCCGGGGGTGTGGCAGGCGCAGGCGTTCTCGGACGCGACCACCACGCTGTTCCACACCCCGGCCGGGCCGGACCCGGACGCCGCCGCGCTGGCGGACCGGCTGCGGCGGGCGGCGCTGCAGCGGGTCCTGGACTCGCCGACGGCGGCGCGGGACTTCGCCGAGCACTACGTCGGGCTCGCGCGGCGCTGAGCCCCGCGGCTGGACGGGCTCAGAAGCCCGCCCAGCCGCGCACGCGGGCCGTCAGGGCGGGGTCGCGGTGCAGCTCGGCGCCGTCCAGGGCGAGCAGCTCGGCCACGCCGCGGACGCTGGAGGTCAGCCACACCGCGTCCGCCGCCAGCAGGTCCCCGACGGTCCCGGCCACCTCGCGGGCGCCGACGCCCTCGGCGGCCGCCGCGGCGAACACCGCCCGCTGCACGGTGCCCGGCAGGACGCCGGTCCCCTCGACCGGGGGCGTGCGCAGCTCCCCGCCCGCCGACCACACCAGCGAGGCCGTCGGCGACTCCAGCAGCAGGCCGCGCGCGTCCACCAGCACCGCGTCGTCGGCGCCGCGGCGGGCCGCCTCGCGCAGGGCCGCGGAGTTCACGGCGTACGACAGGCACTTGACCCCGCCCAGCAGCCACGGCGCCGAGGCGTGCACGCGCGCGTCCACCCCCGTGGGCAGGGTCACGGCCCGCACCCCCTCGGCGCGCGCGCGCAGCAGCGCGGGCCCCACCGGCGACAGCGTGCCCACGCCCGTGGCCGTGCCCGTGCCGGGCACACCGCGGGTCACGACCAGCTTCAGCACCGCCTCCGCGCCCGCCGGCACCGCGTCCACGAGGCCGGCGACCAGGGCCAGCCACGCCCCGCGGTCGGGCGCGGGCAGGTCCATCGCGGCGCAGGACGCGGCCAGCCGCTCCAGGTGCGCGTCCAGGTGCTGCACGTGGGCGGCGGCGCCGGGGCGCCCCACCACCCGCAGCGTCTCGAAGCACCCGTCGCCGCGGCCGAGGCCCAGGTCGTCGGCGCGCACCGCCGGCGCGTCCGCGGGCACCTCGCCCCGTCCCAGCACCGCCACCCGCGCGCGCACCGGCGCACCGCCCGTCGTCGTCGTGCTCACGCCGCGAGTGTGGACCACCGGGCCGCGGGCGCCGCGGGGTCCCGGCACCGGCGGGCGGTGTCCGGGCCGGTGGCTACGATTGGCACCGACACCAGCTCCCCACCACGGAGGCGAACGGCCCCAGGGCCGACCATGGCCAGCAACGACACCACCCCCGCCGAGGGCGTGCCCGGCGTCGAGCCGGCGACCGCCCGCCACGTCGTCGTCGTGCCCCCCGAGGTCTCGATGGTCTCCCTCCTGGGCCCGCGCGACGAGCTGCTGCGCGTGCTGGAGCGGGCCTTCACCCGTACCGACCTCCACGTGCGCGGCAACGAGATCGCCGTCACCGGGTCCGCCGGCGAGGTCGCCCTCGTCGAGCGACTGGTCGACCAGATGCTCGCCGTGCTCGCCGCCGGCCAGCCGCTCTCGGCGGACGCGGTGGAGCGCTCCGTGGCGATGCTGCGCGCCCAGGCCGCCGGCACCGGCAGCGAGCGCCCCGCGGACGTGCTGACGCTGAACATCCTGTCCACCCGCGGGCGCACCATCCGCCCCAAGACGGTGAACCAGAAGCACTACGTCGACGCCATCGACGACCACACCGTCGTCTTCGGCATCGGCCCGGCCGGCACCGGCAAGACGTACCTGGCGATGGCCAAGGCCGTCCAGGCGCTGCAGGCCAAGCAGGTCAACCGGATCGTGCTGACGCGTCCGGCCGTGGAGGCCGGTGAGCGGCTGGGGTTCCTGCCGGGCACGCTGACGGACAAGATCGACCCGTACCTGCGGCCGCTGTACGACGCGCTGCACGACATGCTCGACCCGGACTCGATCCCCCGGCTGATGGCGGCGGGCACGATCGAGGTCGCGCCGCTGGCGTACATGCGCGGGCGCACCCTCAACGACGCCTTCATCATCCTCGACGAGGCGCAGAACACCTCGCCCGAGCAGATGAAGATGTTCCTGACCCGCCTGGGGTTCAACTCCAAGATCGTCGTCACCGGTGACGTGACGCAGGTGGACCTGCCCAGCGGCACCGAGTCCGGCCTGCGCGTGGTGCAGGACATCCTCGAGGGCATCGAGGACGTGCACTTCTCCCGCCTGACCAGCACCGACGTCGTCCGGCACCGCCTGGTCTCGGAGATCGTCGACGCGTACGGCCGCTGGGAGGACGCCCGGCCCGCCCGGTCGCCGCAGCCCCAGCAGCGCGGGCGCCGGTGAGCCGCGCGTGAGCATCGACGTCGTCGACGAGAGCAGCTTCGCCGAGGGCCGCGGCGTGGACACCGTGGAGGTGGCCTCGCTGGCCCGCCACGTGCTGGACGAGATGCGGGTGCACCCGCTGGCCGACCTGTCGGTGCTCATGGTGGACGCCGAGGCCATGTCCCGCCTGCACGAGCAGTGGATGGACGAGCCCGGTCCCACCGACGTCATGTCCTTCCCGATGGACCAGCTGCGCCCGGGCCGCGAGGGGCAGACCTCCGAGCCGGGCCTGCTCGGGGACGTCGTGGTCTGCCCGGAGGTCGCCGCGGCGCAGGCCGCCGCCTCCGGGCACGCCACCGCCGACGAGGTCCTGCTGCTGGTGACGCACGGCATCCTGCACCTGCTCGGCTACGACCACGCCGAGCCGGAGGAGGAGCGCGAGATGTTCACCCTGCAGCGCCGGCTCGTCCTGGGCTTCCTGGCGCGCATCGGCCGGCCCGGCGACCCCACGCCCACGGTGGGGCACCGGGCGCTGCCCGGCTCCGGGCCGCAGGGCTGAGGGCCGCCGTGGGAGCCCCCGCCGTCCCGCTGCTGCTGCTGGCGCTGGTCCTCGTCGTCGCCGCGGGGCTGGTGGCCGCGGCCGAGTCGGCGTTCGCCGGCACGTCCCGTCGCCGCGCCCGCGAGCTGGAGGCCGACGGCCGGCGCGGCGCCGGCGCGCTGCTGCGCGTGCTCGAGTCGGCCGCGCCGGTGCTCACCGTCTGCACGCTGGTGCGCGTCGTGTTCGAGACCCTGGCGGCGGTGTGCGTCACCGTGGTCGTGGCCAGCTGGTCCGACCACTGGTGGCTGGTCCTGCTCGCCGCGGGCCTGGGCATGTCGGCGCTGGACTTCGTGCTCGTCGGGGTGGGCCCGCGCACCCTGGGCCGGTTGCACGCCGAGGCCGTCGGCCTGCTGGCGGCGCCCGTGCTCGCCCCGCTCAGCCGCCTCCTGGGTCCGCTCGCGCACGGCCTGGTGCTGCTGGGCAACGCCGTCACGCCCGGCCGCGGCACCCCCCACGGCCCCTTCGCCTCCGAGGCGGAGCTGCGCGAGTTCGTGGAGCTGGCGGGGGAGACCGCCGTCATCGAGGCGGGCGAGCACCGCATGATCCACTCGGTGTTCGAGCTGGGCGACACCCGCGTGCGCGAGGTGATGGTGCCGCGCACCGACGTCGTGTCGCTGCGCCGGGGCACCGGCCTGCACGAGGCGGAGGACCTGCTGCTGCGCTCGGGCTTCTCCCGCGCGCCCGTGGTCGGCGAGGACGCCGACGAGGTGCTGGGGGTGGTCTACCTCAAGGACGTCGCCCGCCGCTTCCACGACGACCCCGCCGCGGCGCGGCGCACGGCCGTGGAGGACGTCGCACGCCCGGCGGCGTTCGTGCCCGACAGCCTCCCGGTGGACGACCTCCTCAAGCGCATGCAGCGCGAGACCACCCACGTGGCGGTCGTCGTCGACGAGTACGGCGGCACGGCGGGGCTGGTGACCATCGAGGACGCCATCGAGGAGATCGTCGGCGACATCGCCGACGAGTACGACCGCGGCGCCCCGGACGTCGAACCGCTCGGCGACGGCGGCTACCGGGTCTCGGCCCGCCTGGCCGTCGACGAGGTCGGCGAGCTGTTCGGCATCGAGATCGACGACGAGGAGGTCGACACCGTCGGCGGTCTGCTCGCCAAGACCCTCGGGGAGGTCGTCGTGCCCGGCTCGGCGGCGCAGGTGCACGGCCTGCACCTGGAGGCCGAGCGCCGCGGCGGCCGGCGCAACCAGGTGCGCACCGTCCTGGTGCACCGGGCCGAGGCGCCCGACGGCGAGGGGGACGAGCAGGACGTGGAGCTGGTGAGCGGTGCGGGAGGTCGGCGTGAGTGAGCAGCGCGAGGGGCAGGACGACGGGCAGGGGGGCGCGGGGCGCGCGCTCGAGCACCGTTCCGGGTTCGCGTGCCTGGTGGGACGGCCCAACGCCGGCAAGTCCACGCTGACCAACGCCCTCGTCGGGCAGAAGGTCGCCATCACCTCCAACCGCCCGCAGACCACGCGGCACGCGGTGCGGGGGATCGTGCACCGCCCCGACGCCCAGCTGGTCCTGGTGGACACCCCCGGTCTGCACCGGCCCCGCACCCTCCTCGGGCAGCGCCTGAACGACCTGGTGCACGAGACGCTCGCCGAGGTCGACGTCGTGGCGCTGTGCGTGCCCGCCGACGAGCGCATCGGGCCGGGCGACCGGTTCATCGCCGAGGCCCTGGCCGCGGTGCCCCGCTCGGTGAAGGTCGCGCTGGTCACCAAGACCGACAAGGTGCGCCCCGAGCGGGTCGCCGAGCAGCTCCTGGCGGTCAGCGCGCTGGGCGACGAGCTGCTCGGCGGGTTCGCCGACGTCGTGCCCGCCTCCGCCACGACCGGCGAGCAGGTCGACGTGGTCGCCGACGTGCTCCTGTCGCACCTGCCCCCGGGGCCGCGCCTGTACCCCGACGGGGAGCTGACCGACGAGCCGGAGAACGTCATGGTCGCCGAGCTCGTGCGCGAGGCCGCGCTGGAGGGCGTGCGCGACGAGATGCCCCACTCCCTGGCCGTCGTGGTCGAGGAGACGAGCCGCCGCGAGAACGGCCTGCTGGAGATCCACGTGTGGCTGTACGTGGAGCGCGAGAGCCAGAAGGGGATCATCATCGGCCGCGGTGGTTCGCGCCTGAAGGACGTCGGCACCCGTGCCCGGCGCTCCATCGAGGCCCTGCTCGGCGAGCGGTGCCACCTCGACCTGCGGGTGAAGGTCGCCAAGGACTGGCAGCGCGACCCCAAGCAGCTGCAGCGCCTGGGCTTCTAGGGGCGTGCGCGCCGTGCCCGCGGGGGGACCGGACCGGTGAGCGGCGCGAGGCTGCGCTGGCTGGGGCACTCCACCGCCGTGCTCGACGCGGTGGGCGTGCGGGTGGTCACCGACCCGGTGCTGCGCCCCGGTCTGGCGCACCTGCGCCGGCGCCCGCCGCTGCCGGACCCGGAGCACTCCGCCGACCCGGCCCTGGTGCTGGTCTCGCACCTGCACCACGACCACCTGGACCTGCCCTCCTTGCGGCGGCTGCGCCCGCGCTGGGTGGTGGCCCCGCCCGGTGCCGCCGCGTGGCTGCAGCACCGGCTGCGCGGCACCGGCAGCGCGGTGGTGGAGACCGGGGTGGGCCGGCGGCTGGACCTGCCCGGCCCGTCGGGCACGATCGCGGTGACGGCGCTGCCCGCCCACCACGACGGCGGGCGCACCCTGGGGCGGGTGACCGGCGCGCCCGTGGACTCGCTGGCGGTCGGTCACCTGGTGCGGCTGCCCCGGGTGTTCCCCGATCGCGAGCGGGCCGACGGCGGGCCGGACCTGCTGCTGTGGGCGCTGGGCGACACCGGTCCCTTCGACGGCCTGGCCGCTGCCGTGCTGGCCGCCGCCGGGCGGCGCCCGGACGTGGCCCTGGTGCCGGTGGGCGGGTGGTGGCGCACGCTGGGCCCGCACCACCTGGACCCGGAGGAGGCGGCCGCGGAGGTGAACGCGGTGGGCCCGGCCGTGGCGGTGCCGGTGCACTGGGGCACGCTCGCGCCGCTGGGCCTGGCCCGGGCCATGGGGGACCGGTGGACCGCCCCCGGGCGGCGGTTCGCGCGGGCGGTCGCGGCCGGTGGCGCCTCCACGGCGGTGCTGCTGACGCCCGGCGGTGCGCTCGACCTGGACGGCGCGGGGGTGGCGCGGCCGCCCGCGGCCCGCTGACCGGCGGGTGGGCCGGCAGCGCCGGCCGGTGCGTTCACGTCGCCGCCAGCGCGGGCAGGCCCAGGGCGAGGAACCGTGCCGAGCGCCCGAGGAGGCAGCAGACGGTGAACAGGGGCACCGGGGTCCGGCGCAGGCCCGCCGCGATGCTCGTCACCGCCAGCGGGGGGACGCCCGTGGTCGCGCTCAGCAGCACGACCGGGCCCGCCCAGCGGCCCGAGTCCAGCGCTGCCAGGCAGCGTTCGCCCCAGCGGCGCACCGCCCGGCCGGCGCGCGCCCACCACGCCGTGCGCGGTGGCGGGGCTCCTGCACCGGGGGGTTCGGCGCCCGCGGGTGCCCCGCCGGTGCGCACCCGGCTGCGCGGGTGGTGCAGCAGGCCCACCAGCCGGTGGGCGCCGTGGCGCGCGGCGACCATCAGCGCCACCTTGCCGAGCGTCTGGCCCAGAGCCACGCCGAGGACCACGGGGACGGCCGTGCGCGGCCTGCCGACGGCGGCGGCGAGCACCACCGCCTCGGCGTTGACGACCGGCAGGACGGCCGAGACGGCTCCCACGGCGATCGCGGCGAGGACCTCCAGCGCGGCACCGGTGCCGCTCAGGTCCTCCACGGGCGCGTCACCGCGGAGCCCGGCTCAGACGGGCCACCCGGACGGCCGAGAGGCACTTGACGGTCAGCACGGCCACGGCGAGCGCCGTCGCGGGACCCTCGAGGCCCAGGACGAGGCAGGCCACCACGCCGGAGGTGTTCAGCGCCTTCGCCGGCTTCGACCAGTTCCACAGCCAGACCCGCCGGTCGACGAGGTGGAAGTGGTTGGGGCTGACCAGCGGCCAGCGCAGGAAGGCCAGCGACAGCAGGCAGTCCACGACCATGAACTGCAGCAGGAAGACCGCTGCGGGCACGGCGATCGAAGGGTGCCAGCCGAGGTAGGTCGTCAGCAGCACGGCGGTGCAGGCGCGGTCGCCGAGGATGTCCAGCACCGCCCCCTGGCGCGTCTCCTGGTCCATCAGGCGGGCCACGGCGCCGTCGAGCACGTCGCCCACCCAGTACACCAGGTACGCCACCAGCAGCAGCACCGCCGAACCGGTGGCGGCCGCTGCGCACCCGAGCGCCACCGCGACCGCGGTGCGCACCGCGGTGATCGCGTTCGCGGCCGTCGTCCACGGTTCCGCGACGCCCGGCGCCGCGGTGCGGGGGGCGGGGTGGGGGACTGTCCGGGGGAGCATGGCTCCCTCACCGTAGTGGCGCAGTCGCGCCCCGGGGTGGATTCGCCCGTCCCCCTCTCGGGGGCCGCCCGTTTTGACAGGTGCGGGGAGCCTCGCGTTTGATGTCGCCACCATCCAGAGCGGCCGAGAGACCTGGCTCGACGACGCCGCAGCAACCTCCTTCAGCTCCCTGGCCGGAGCCGCGGGTGCGGTGCTCACGCCAGGAACGATGGAGGAGCAGTGTCGGCCGTACCCACGCGCCCCGTGCCACGTCCCGTCCCGGCGGCCCCCGCTGCCGAGCGCGTGGAGGCCGCCGGCGTCTCCCTGCGCGGGGTCGGGCGCTCGTTCAGCACCGCCGGCGGGACGCACGACGTCCTGGCCGGCGTGGACGTGGACGTGGCGCCCGGCAGCACCGTCGCCCTGCTGGGCGCCTCCGGCAGCGGCAAGTCCACGCTCCTGCGCCTGGTGGCCGGGCTGGACGACCCCACGGCCGGCACCGTCGAGGTCGGTGGTGAGGCGGTGCGCGGCGTGGGCACGCGCACCGCTGTCGTCTTCCAGGAACCGCGCCTGCTGCCGTGGCGGGACCTGGCCGGCAACGTGGCCCTCGGGCTGCCGCTGGGCACCTCCCGGGCGGAGGGGCGCGCGCAGGTGCTGCACTGGCTGGAGACCGTGGGCCTGGCGGGGTTCGCCGGTCACCGCCCGCGCCGCGTCTCCGGGGGCATGGCTCAGCGCGCCGCCCTGGCACGGGCCCTGGTGCGCCGCCCCGGGGTCCTGCTGCTGGACGAGCCGTTCGCCGCGCTGGACGCCCTGACCCGCCTGAAGATGCAGGACCTCCTGGACGACGTGCAGCGCGGTACCGGCGCCACCGTCCTGTTCGTCACCCACGACGTCGACGAGGCGCTGCACCTGGCCGACCGGGTGCTGGTCCTGGGCACGAGCGAGGACCGCACCGGCGCCCACGTCGTGCGCGACCTGGCCGTGGGCCCGCCGCGCCCGCGCGACCGCGGCGACGCCGAGCTGGCTCACCTGCGCGTGGAGCTGCTCGAGCTGCTGGGCGTGCCGCGCACGCACGCCTGACCGGTCCGCCGGTCCTGCCGGAACCCCGCGAGCCCGGGGCACGGCACCACTGAACCCCCGCAGAACACCTCCGTCCCCGCGCCCGTCCGCGGGCGACCCTGCCCCTGGAGCGACCCTTGTCCCACTTCCCCCGTCCCCTCGCGCGCCGCACCGCCCTCGGCGCCCTCCTCGGCGGCGTCGCCCTCGGCGCGGCCGGCTGCGTGCAGGGCGAGTCCTCCTCCGGCACCACCGCGGCTGCCGGGAGCGGTGGTGGCGACACCGTCCGGCTGGACTACGCGTACTACAACCCGCTGAGCCTGGTGGTGCGCCAGCAGCGGATCCTGGAGGACGCGGGGCTGACCGTGCAGTGGGAGCAGTCGCTGGGCAGCAACAAGGCGAACGAGTTCCTGCGCAACGACAACCTCGACCTGGCCTCCACCGCCGGTTCCGCCGTGCTGCAGGCCCGTTCCAACGGCCTGGCCGTCAAGACCGTCGACGTCTACTCCCAGCCGGAGTGGACCGCCCTGGTCGTCGGGCCCGACTCGACGGTGAGCGACGTGGCGGGCCTGCGCGGCAAGCGGATCGCCGCCACCAGCGGCACCGACCCGTACTTCTTCCTGCGCCAGGCCCTGGACCAGGCGGGGCTGGCTGCCTCCGACGTGGAGATCGTCAACCTGCAGCACCCGGACGGCCGCGCCGCCCTGGAGCGCGGTGACGTGGACGCCTGGGCGGGCCTGGACCCGAACATGGCCGCCACGCAGCTGCAGAACGGCTCGCGGCTGCTGTACCGGAACGTGGACTTCAACACCTACGGCGTGCTCAACGCCCGCGAGGAGTTCATCGAGAACTCCCCGGAACTGGTCCAGCAGGTCGTCGACGCCTACGAGCAGGCGCGTGCGTGGGCGCTGGCGAACCCGGAGGACCTCGTGGCGCTGTACGCCGAGCAGGCCCAGCTGGACCCGCAGGTCGCCTCGCTGGTGCTCACCGAGCGCACCGGCCTGGACATCGACCCGGTGCCCGGCGATGCGCAGCGCACCGTGCTGGAGGGCGTCGTCCCGCTGATGGCGGCCAACGCCGACGTCCGCTCGGAGGAGGAGGCGCTCACGGCCCTCGACGGGCTGTTCGCGCCGCAGTTCGCCGAGCAGGCGGCGGGGTCGTCCTCGTGAGCGTGAGCACGCCGCAGCGGCCGGTGGCGGTGGACGCGCCCGCCCGCCGTGCGGGGTCGGCGCGCTGGCTGCTGGGGGCCCTGGTGCCGCTGGTGCTGCTGGTGGCGTGGCAGCTGTCCTCGACCCTGGGCGTGTTCACGCGCGTGCAGCTGCCGCCGCCGGCGGAGGTGCTGCGCGCCGCGGTGGACATGTGGCGTGCCGGGGACCTGCAGCTGAACATCGCCATCAGCACCCAGCGCGTCCTGCTGGGCTTCCTGTGGGGCGCGGGCCTGGGTGTGCTGCTCGGTGGGCTGACCGGTCTGCTGCGCTCGGTGTCGGCGCTGCTGGCCCCGACGATCGGGGCGCTGCGGGCGGTGCCGTCGCTGGCGTGGGTGCCGCTGCTGGGCTTGTGGATCGGGATCGGCGAGACGCCGAAGATCGTGCTGATCGCGATCGGCGCGTTCTTCCCCGTCTACACCACCGTGCACTCGGCGCTCAGCCACCTGGACCCCGCGCTGGTGGAGGTGGGCCGCGCCTACGGCCGCAGCGGGGTGCGGCTGTTCACGGAGATCCTGCTGCCGGCCACCGCGCCGTCGCTGCTGTCGGGGCTGCGCCTGGCGCTGGCGCAGAGCTGGCTGTTCCTGGTGGCGGCCGAGATCATCTCCTCCTCGATCGGCTTGGGGTACCAGCTGACCAACGGGCAGAGCGTCGGGCGGACCGACCAGATGCTGCTGGCGATCATCCTGCTGGCGGTGCTGGGCAAGCTCTCCGACGTGCTGCTGGGTCTGGTGGAGCAGCGGGTCAAGCGCAACCGCAGCTGAGGGTCCGGGGCCGTTCGCGGGAAACCGCTGGACGGCCCCCCGTCGTCGCGGTTGCCTCAGGGGGTGGCCGACACGTGGAACCTGCCCGAGCACCCGCGACTGCGCGACGGCGACGTGCTGCTGCGCCGGCACACCGCGGCCGACCTCGACGCGATCGTCGAGCAGGCCCGCGACGCGGACTCCGTGCGGTTCACGACGGTGCCCACCCCGTACGGCCGCGCGGACGCGGAGGGTTTCGTCGCCGGGCTCGGCGCCGCGTGGGAGCGCGGCGAGGTGGCCGGGTGGGCGGTCGAGACCGGCGGGCGCTTCGCCGGGAGCGTCGACCTGCGGTGGCGGGAGGCCGGGTGGGCCGAGATCGGTTTCGGATTGGCCCCCTGGGCGCGCGGGCGTGGTGTGATGACGTGCGCGGTCCGGCTGGCCCTGGCGTGGGGTTTCAGCGATCTGGGCCTGGCCGGTGTGCACTGGCAGGCCGTCGTCGGCAACAACGCCTCGTGGCGGGTCGCCGAGAAGTGCGGGTTCCGGCGCGAGGGGGAGGTCCGCGGGCTCCTGGTCCACCGCGGTGAGCGCCTCGACGGCTGGATCGGGTCGCTGCTGGCGGGGGAGCTGGCGCGCTGACGGTCCCGGTGCGGGTGCGACCGCCGGCGCCGGCCGCCGGTTCGCGCGGGGCTCCGCGCGAACCGGCGGCCGGCGGCCCGCGCTCAGGGGACGGTGTACCCGGCGGCGCGGAACAGCTCGTACCACTCCGCGCGGGTGAGCGGCAGGTCCGAGCCCCGAGCCGCCGCTGCGACCCGCTCGGGGTTCGTCGTGCCCAGCACCACCTGCATGCCCGCGGGGTGGCGCGTGATCCACGCGGTCGCGATCGCCAGCGGCGGCACGTCGTACTGCGCCGCGAGGCGGTCGATCACCGCGTTGAGCTCGGGGAACTCCGGGTTGCCGAGGAACACCCCGGTGAAGAACCCGGCCTGGAACGGCGACCACGCCTGCACCGTGATGTCGTTCAGACGGCAGTAGTCCAAGGTCCCGGCGTCTCGGGAGATCGACTGGTCCAGGTCCTGCATGTTCGACGCCACCCCCTGCGCCACGAGCGGCGCGTGGGTGATGGACAGCTGCAGCTGGTTCGCCACCAGCGGCTGGCGCACCGAGCGCTTGAGCAGCTCCACCTGGCCCGGGGTGTGGTTCGAGACACCGAACGCACGGACCTTCCCGGCCTCGTGCAGCTCGTCGAAGGCGCGCGCCACCTCGTCGGGCTCGACGAGGGCGTCGGGGCGGTGCAGCAGCAGCACGTCGATGCGGTCGGTGCGCAGCGCCTCCAGGGAGCCGTTCACCGATTCGACGATGTGCTCGTACGAGAAGTCGAAGTACGGCCCGTCGGGCACGATGCCGCACTTGGTCTGGACGGTCACCGCGTCGCGCTCGGACGGGCTCATCGGCACGGCGTCGGCCCAGCGCCGCTCGCAGCGGTGCAGCTCGCGGCCGTAGACGTCGGCGTGGTCGATGAACGTGATGCCCGCGTCGCGGGCCGTGGACCACAGGGTGCGGACGTCCTCGTCGCTCATGTCGGCGATGCGCATGAGGCCCAGGACGACGTTGGGGACCTGCAGGCCGCTGGTGCCCAGGGGGACGGTCTTCACGCTCATGCCTCCGACAGCTCGGCGACCTGGTCCGCGCTGAGCGTCAGCTCGGCGGCGCGGGCGGAGTCGGTGGTGCTCTGCGGGCGGGACGAGCCCGGGATGGGGATGACCACCGGGGCCAGGGCGAGCTCCCAGGCCAGCGCCACCTGCTGCACGCTCACGCCGTGGGCGTCGGCGACGCGCTGGAACGCCGCGTGCCGGCTGCCGAGCTCGCCGGCGTCCTTGATGCCGCCCAGCGGGCTCCACGGCAGGAACGCGACGCCGAGCCGTGCGCAGTGCTGCAGCTCGCCGAGGCTGGAGCGGAACGCGGGGGAGAACTGGTTCTGCACCGAGGCGAGCCGGCCGTCGAGGACCTCGTTCGCCTCGTCGATCTGCGCGACGCTCGCGTTGGAGACGCCCGCCATCTGGATCACGCCCTCGTCGAGCAGGTCGCGCAGCGCGCCGACCGATTCCGCGTAGGGCACCTCGGGGTCGGGGCGGTGGAACTGGTAGAGGCCGATCGCCTCGACGCCCAGGCGCTGCGCGGAGGCCTTGGCGGCCTCCCGCAGGTGCTCGGGGCGGCCGTCCTGGTACCACGACCCGTCACCGGGGCGCAGGCTGCCGCCCTTGGTGGCGACGAGCACCTGCGAGGGGTCCCCGCCCCAGCTCCTCAGCGCGCGGGCGACGAGCTCCTCGTTGTGGCCGACCTCGCCCGCGTCGCGGTGGTAGGCGTCGGCGGTGTCGATGAGGGTGACGCCGGCGTCGAGCGCGGCGTGGATCGTGGCGAGGGCGCGGTCCTCGTCGGGCCGACCCTCGATGGACATGGGCATCGCACCGAGGCCGATGGCCGAGACGGTGCGGGATCCGAGGCTGCGCTGCTCCATGGAGCAGACGTTAGGGAGCACCCGGGGAGAAGTCCAACGACTGCCGGTTCTCGGATCCAGAAGTAGTATTTCTGAGTGGATCTCCGGCAGATGCAGTACGTCGTCACGCTCGCCGACGAGCGGCAGTTCACCCGGGCCGCGGCCCTCACCGGCGTCTCGCAGTCCGGGTTGTCCGCCGCCATCCGCGGCCTGGAGGATGAGCTGGGCACCGCCCTGTTCGCCCGCACGTCGCGACGCGTGGAGCCGACCGACGCCGGGCGAGCGCTGCTGCCCTTCGCCCGGTCGATGCTCGAGCAGGCGGCCGCCGCACGCGACGCCGTCGTGCGGGCGACCCGGGAGTTGTCCGGGACGCTGCAGGTGGGGGCCGAGCAGTGCCTGGGGCTCGTCGACGTCTCCGGTCTGCTCGAGAGGTTCCACCGCCGCTACCCGCAGGTGGAGATCCGGTTCGACCAGGCGGGTTCGCACGCGCTGCTGGACCGGGTGCGCGCCGGGGACCTCGACGTCGCCTTCGTCGCCACCACCGAGCACCTGGGGGCGCTTCCGGCCACGGTCCTCGGCAGCGAGCCCCTGGTCCTGGTGTGCCCGCCGGAACACCCCCTGGCGGGGCGGTCGCGGCTCGCCTGGGAGGACCTCGCCGACGTCGAGTTCATCGACTTCTCGCAGTCCTGGGGCGCGCGCCCGCTGAACGACGGCGCCTGCGCGGCCCACGGCGTCCGCCGTCGGGTGCGGTTCACCGTCAACGACGTCCACACCCTGCTCGACCTCGTCGACCGGGGGCTCGGCGCGGCGATGGTTCCGCGGCACGTGGCGGCCAAGCCCCAGGCGTCGCGGTTGCGCGTCGTGCCGTTGCCGGAGGAGGCGCCGGAGCGGGTGGTCTCGGTGGTCAGCACCCCGCGCGAGCGCGGCGCCTCGGCGGCACCCCACCTGCTGGAACTCCTGGCGGGCGGGCGGGGCGGTCCCGGGCGTCGCGGCGCCGCCTGAGGTGCCGGTCGCCGCGGTGCCGGCGCGGGTCGTGGTGGCAGATATTCGCTGGGTGGCGCGGGGTGACGCCGGTAGCGTTCCGGCCGCACGTTCCGGGGGGACGTGCGCACCGCGCGGCGGGGGGTCGCGCGGAACCACCGGGGGGAAACCGATGAGAACTCGAGGAACCGTGCTGCCTGAGAACGCGCGCCCGACCACGGACCGGGAGCCCGAACCGGGCGGCGGGACGGCCACCACGAGGCGCGGCCTGTTCCGCTGGGGGGCGGTGCTGGGCGGAGGGGCGCTGGCGACCGCCTGCGGGACGGACGGTGCGCCGGTGGTGCCGGGCGCCGTGCGCGAACGCCCGGAGGAGATCGCGGACCCGGACGTGGCGCTGGAACTGCTGCGGGAGGGGAATGCCCGCTTCGCGGGGGCCCGCGAGCAGCACCCCGCCCGCGCGGAGGAACGCCGCCTGCGGGTCGCCGAGGGGCAGCACCCGTTCGCGGTCGTGCTGTCCTGCTCGGATTCCCGCGTGCCGCCGGAACTGGTGTTCGACCAGGGCCTGGGGGACCTGTTCGTGGTGCGCACCGCCGGGCAGGTCGTCGCACCGCCCGTCCTCGGCAGCATCCAGTACGGCGTCGAGCACCTGCACGTCCCGCTGCTCGTGGTCCTCGGCCACGAGGGGTGCGGTGCGGTGAGCGCCACGCTGGAGGCGGTCGAGAAGGGTTCCGGGCCCTCCGGGACCGCGATCGACTCCCTCGTCGACGCGATCCGCCCGTCCGTGGAGCGGGCGCCGGCCGGGGCCGGCGGGGCGGACCGCCTCGCCGAGGCCGTCCGCCTCAACGTGGCCGACGGCGTCGCTGCCCTCTCCGCGGACCCGCTGCTCGCCGGGGCCGTGCAGGCCGGGCACCTGCGTGTAGTGGGCGCCACCTACGACCTGCACGACGGCGAGGTCGCGTTCCTCTGACCCGTTCGCGGGCCGTCCCGTCCCGCGGGGCGGCCCGCGGGACGGGCGTGCGCGCACCCGGCCCGCGGGGCACCGGACCTGACGCACCTGCGCTGGCCGGCGACGGCCGTGACGGTGTTCCGGGTGCTGTGCGGCCAGGTCGTGCTCGTGCGCACCTGGAGGCTCGCCGGCGTCGACCTCGACGTCGCCACCCGCGCGGACGACCCCGGCCTGCCGCTCGTGCTCCCGCTCAACCGGCCGGATGCAGTTCCAGAGCCCGTGCGCGCACCTCCTGCACCGCGCGGTCCACGGCGCCCAGGACGACGACGTCGGGCCCGAGTTCCGAGGCGAGCACGTCGGGCAGGGGGGCGTCGAGGAACCTGGGCAGTTCCCGGCGCACCACCTCCAGCAGGGGGCCGGCGGAGGCGGCGACCGCACCGGCCAGCACGACCCGCTCGGCGTCCAGCAGGCCGGCCAGGGTCGCCACGACGCGCGTGAGCCGCCGCCCCGCGGCGCGCACGGCGGCCAGCGCTTCGCGCTCACCCTCGGCCGCCGCAGCGAGGAGCTGCTCGGGTTCGCCGGCGACACCGCGCGCACGGGCGAGGTCGCGGAGGGTGCGGCCGACGCCGTCGGCGGATCCCACGCCGGTCACGAGGTCGAGGTAGCGCATCTCCCCGGCGCCGCCGCGGGCGCCGCGCAGCAGCCGTCCGTCCTCGACGACCCCGGCGCCGAACCGCTCACCGGCCAGCAGGGTGACGTGGTGCCGCGCACCGCGGCCGTGGCCGCGGTGCTGCTCGGCGAGCGCGGCGAGGTTGGCGTCGTTGTCGGTCAGCGTCCGCCAGCCGAGCCGGTCGTGCAGGTGTGCCGAGATCCCGGGGTTGGTGAACCGCCAGTACGGGTTGCCGGAGAACGCGGTGAGCCCGTCGGGACCGACGGGGGCGGGGACCCCGACCGCAGCGGCCAGCACCTCGCCCGGTTCGGCGCCGGCGTCCCGCAGCGCGGCCAGGGCGGTGCCCTCCAGCGCGGCCAGGCGCACCGCCACGTCGGTGCGCTCGAAGTCGTGGTCCACGGTCGCCGAGGCGCGGCCCAGGGGAGTGCCCCGCAGGTCCGCCACTGTCGCGGACAGGCGGCGCACCCCCGCGTCGACGCCGACGACGACGCCGGCCCGTGCGCGGAACGCGTAGCGGCGCGCGGGACGGCCCTTGACGTAGCCGTCGGAGGCGCGCGCGTTCTCCAGCTCGTGCAACCACCCGCGGTCGATGAGCTCCTCGCACACGTCGTGCACGGTGGCGCGCGACAGGCCCGTCGCGGCGATGAGGTCCGAGCCGGTCAGCGCTGCGGGGCCGCTCCCCGGCTCCCCGCGGCCTTCCCCGCCGTGCCCGCCGGCGTCCCAGGCGTGCTCGAGCACGGCTCGCAGGTTGTCCTCGCGCAGCCGGCGCACCGCCGCCGCTGCCGGACGCGTCAGCACCAACGCTTGACCTCCTCTCCTCGTCCGGTTCTACTTTAGTGGCCGCTTAGATTTACTGACTGGATCAAAGGAGACCCCGGCGTGACCGACCTGCTCGAACCCGCCACGGCCCCGACGGCCACCCCCGACGGTGCCGCCGGGGACGCCACCTGGTGGCGCCAGGCCGTCGTCTACCAGGTCTACCCGCGCAGCTTCGCCGACTCGAACGGCGACGGGACCGGCGACCTGCCGGGCCTGACCGCGCGCGTCCCGCACCTGGCGCGCCTCGGCGTGGACGCCGTGTGGCTGAGCCCCTTCTACCCCTCCGAGCTCGCCGACGGCGGCTACGACGTCGCCGACCACCGCGACGTGGACCCGCGCATCGGCACCCTGGAGCAGTTCGACGAGCTCGTCGCGGCCCTGCACGGCGCCGGCATCAAGCTGATCGTCGACATCGTCCCCAACCACTCCTCCGACCGGCACCCCTGGTTCCGGCAGGCGCTGGCCGCCGCCCCCGGCTCCCCGGAGCGCGAGCGGTACGTCTTCCGGCGCGGCCGCGGCGAGCACGGTGAGCTGCCGCCCAGCGACTGGACCGCAGCCTTCGGCGGCTCCGCGTGGGAGCACGTCGGCGACGGCGAGTGGTACCTGCACCTGTTCGCCCCCGAGCAGCCCGACTGGAACTGGGCGAACCCCGAGGTGCGCGAGGACCACCTGAGCACCCTGCGCTTCTGGGCCGACCGCGGTGTGGACGGCTTCCGCATCGACGTCGCCCACGCGCTCACCAAGGACATGAGCCTGCCGCTGCCCACCGCCGCCGAGCTCGCCGCCGACGACCTGCCCGACGGCGCGCACCGCCTGTTCGACCGCGAGGAGGTCCACGAGGTCTACCGCGAGTGGCGGCGGCTGTTCGACTCCTACGACCCGCCCCGCACAGCCGTGGCCGAGGCGTGGGTGCCCGCCCACCGCCGCTCCCGGTACGCCTCCCCGGACGGGCTCGGCCAGGCGTTCAACTTCGACCTGCTGCGCTCGGCCTTCGACGCGCGCTCCTTCCGCGCCGTCGTCGAGGAGAACCTGGCCCTGGCGGCCCGGGCGGGCAGTTCCTCGACATGGGTGCTGTCCAACCACGACGTCGTGCGCCACGCCACCCGTTACGCGCTGCCCGACGGTGCCGACGAGGAGGCCTGGCTGCTCAGCGGTGGCACCGAGCCGCCCGCCGACCACGGGCGCGGCCTGCGCCGCGCCCGGGCCGCCACCGCCTTCGTGCTCGCCCTGCCCGGCAGCACCTACCTGTACCAGGGGGAGGAGCTGGGGCTGCCCGAGGTCGCCGACCTTCCCGCCGGCGCCCTGCAGGACCCCACCTGGGTGCGCTCCGGAGGCACCCGCAAGGGCCGCGACGGCTGCCGCGTGCCGTTGCCGTGGGAGGCGTCGGGCACCTCCTTCGGTTTCGGCCCGGGCCCGGCGCACCTGCCCCAGCCGGGCTGGTACGCCGGCTTCGCCGCCGACGTCCAGGACGGCGACCCCGCCTCCACGCTGGAGTTCTACCGCCGCGCGCTGGCCCGGCGTGCGCGGCTGCGGTGCGCGGAGGACCTGGAGTGGGTCGAGGGCACGCCCGAGGGTGTCGTCGCCTTCCGCCGCCCCGGGGGCTGGACCTGCGCGACGAACTTCGGCACCGATCCGGTGCCGCTGCCGGCCGGGCAGGTCGTGTTGTCCAGCGGGCCGATCGGGGAGACGCTGCTGGGAGGCGAGACCACGGTGTGGCTCGAGGACGAGGCAGGCGCCGCCCGCTGACCCGGCGGGCGGACCGGGCCGTGCGGGGCGGACCTCGCGTGGCCCCGCACCACCCGCGGGCGACGGTGCCCGCGGCAGCCACGAGGAGGGACGACGACGTGCCACCCACCCCGAGGACCCCCGCGGCGCTCAGCCGGCGCTCGCTGCTCGCCGCCGGGACCGGTGCTCTCGCGCTCGGCGCCGCCGGCTGCGGCTCCGGCGCCGGGACGACCGGCCGCGAGGAGATCCGCTTCTTCCAGAACAAACCCGAGGTCATCGGTTACTTCGGTGACCTCGTCGCGGAGTTCAATGCCTCGCAGGGCGCTGTCCGCGCCGTGCACGACTCCTCGCAGACGGCGCTGGTGCCGCAGTTCGTGCGCAACGAGCCACCGGACCTGGCGGCGTGGAACTACACCCTCGAGGTCGGCAACTACGTGTCCACGGGTGTGCTGACGGACCTGTCGGACCTGCCCGAGGCGCGGCGCGTCGACCCCAAGTACCAGGTGCTGGTGGACCAGTTCGCCACCAACGAGGGCGAGACCAACGTGCTGCCCTACTCCGTCGCCTCGGCGGGCGTCATCTACAACGTGCGCCTGTTCGAGGAGAACGGTGTGTCGGTGCCCCGCACGTGGAGCGAGCTGATCACGGCGTGCGAGACGTTCCGTGCCGCCGGCGTCACCCCGCTCTACAGCACCTTCCAGGAGGTGTGGACGATCCAGCAGGGTCTGTTCGACTACTGCACCGGCAGCGCCCTGGACGTCGCCGGGTTCTTCGCCGACCTGCGCGCCCTGGGGCCCGACGCCGGTCCTGAGGAGGCCGTCTCCTTCTCCAGCGTCTTCGCCGAGCCGGTCGAGAAGATGCTGCAGTTCGCCTCCTACTCCAACCCCGACGCCGCCAGCAGGGCCTACGCCGACGGCAACCTGGCCTTCGGTCGCGGTGAGGCGGCCATGTACCTGCAGGGCCCGTGGGCGCTGGGGGAGATCGAGAAGGTGGACCCCACCCTCCCGGTCGGCACCTTCCCGCTGCCGATGACCGAGCAGCCCGGTGAGGCGGCCGCCCGCGTCAACCTCGACCTGGCGCTGTGGATCCCGGACGCCTCCCCGCACCAGGCCGCGGCCCGGCGGTTCCTGCAGTGGCTGATGAGCCCGGAGGTCATCGCCCGCTACAACGCCGACAACCTCGCCACCTCGCCCGTGCTGGGCGCCGCCCCGCTGCAGGACCCGCGCCTGGTCGGCCTGCAGCCCGCGCTGGACGACGGGCGCATCTACCAGGGGGCCAACACGTACATCCCGCTGACGATCCCGGTCGGCAACTACCTGCAGGAGGCCGTGCGCTCCGGTGACGGGGCGAGGCTGCTGCGCCGCATCGACGAGGACTGGGCGCGGCTGGCGACCCGGTCCGCCGCCTGAACCCCGCCGCAGACCGAAGGAGATCTCGTGGCCACCACCTCGCCCCACCGGTCCCGGGCGCGGGCCCGCGCCGCACGCGCGGACCTCGCCGTCACCCGCTCCCGCCCCCCGCGCCGCCGCGTCGACGCCGTGTCCTACTTGTTCCTGCTCCCGGCGCTGGCCCTGTTCACCGTGTTCATCACCGTGCCCGCCCTGGCCGGTGCGGTGATCAGCCTCACCGACTACGTCGGCTACGGCGAGTGGGAGTTCATCGGCCTCGCCAACTACGCCGTGCTCTTCACCGACCCCAACGTGCTGCGCGCCTACGGCTTCACCCTGGGCTTCTCGGTCGTCACGGTCGTCCTGGTGAACGTCGTGGCGCTCGCGCTGGCCCTCGGGCTCAGCGCGAAGATCAAGATGAAGACGGCGCTGCGCGGGGTGTTCTTCATCCCCATGGTCGTCTCCGGCATCGTCATCGCCTTCGTCTTCAACCACCTCCTGTCCACCTCGCTGCCCGCGCTGGGTGGTGCGCTGGGCATCGGGTGGCTGCAGGAGAGCATCCTGGCCAACCCCGACCTGGCCTGGGTGGGCGTCGTGCTCGTGACGGCCTGGCAGGCCGTGCCCAGCGCGCTGATCATCTACCTGGCGGGGCTGCTGGCCGTGCCGGAGGAGGTGTACGAGGCCGCCGCCCTGGACGGCGCCTCCGCCTGGCGCCGGTTCGCCTCGATCACCCTGCCGCTGGTCGCCGGGTACGTCGTCATCAACACCGTCCTGGGGTTCAAGAACTTCCTGAACGCCTACGACATCATCGTCGGCCTCACCGACGGTGGTCCCGGGACCTCGACCCGCAGCGTCGCGATGACGATCTTCACCGGCTTCACCAACGGCGACTACGCCTACCAGATGGCCAACGCCGTGGTCTTCTTCGTCCTCGCCGTCGCCATCTCCGTCCTGCAGCTGCAGATCATCCGCCGCCGAGGAGTGTCGCTCTGATGGTCACCGCCGACCCCGCCACCGTCTCCGCCGTCTCCCGCGGCCCCCGCCGGCGCACGCCCGGCACGTCCGGGACCCGGCGTCGCCGGGGCGGCTGGGGGCTGACCGCGCTGCTGGCCGTGGCCTCCCTCGCCGTCCTCGTGCCGCTGTACTTCGCGGTCGTCATGGCCTTCAAGACCCCCGAGCAGGCCGTCGCCGGCACCGGGTTCGCGCCGCCGTGGCCGCTGAACTGGGGCAGCTTCGCCGACGCGTGGACTCTGACGGGCTTCCCCAGGGCGTTCGCCGTCTCCGTCCTCATCAGCGTCGTGAGCGTCGCCGGCTGCCTGCTGCTGGCGTCCTGGGCCTCCTACGCCATCGTCCGCAACTGGGACCGCCGGCTGTTCCGGTACTCGTACTTCTACCTGCTGGCCGCGATGTTCATCCCGTTCCCCGTGGTGGCCCTGCCGCAGGTCAAGCTCACCGCGGTGCTCGGGCTGGACAACCCCGGCGGCGTGGCGCTGCTGCACGTGCTGTTCCAGTTGTCCTTCAGCGTGCTGCTGTACTCGGCGTTCCTGCGATCCATCCCGCTGGAGCTGGAGGAGAGCGCCCGCATGGACGGTGCGAGCACCTGGCAGGTGTTCTGGCGGGTGGTCTTCCCGCTGCTGGCGCCCATGAACGCCACCGTGGGCATCTTCGCCTTCCTGGCCAGCTGGAACGACTTCATGATGCCCTCGCTGATCACCGCCGACCAGACGCTGCAGACCATCCCCGTCGTGCAGAAGATCTTCCAGCTGGCGTTCTCCACGGACTACAACGTGGCCTTCGCCTCCTACCTCATGGCCATGGCGCCGACGATCCTGGTGTACGTGTTCGCCCAGCGGTGGGTCATGAGCGGGGTCACCCGCGGCGCGATCAAGTGAGGCCCGCGGACCGGCGGGACGCCTCGGGGTGCCGGGGGCGGGGGGCCGGTGCAGTGTGGAGGCATGAGCGAACCGAGCACCGAGCCCATCGACCCCGACGGCGACCCGGGTGAGCTGAACCCCCGCGACCTGCGCGGCGTGGAGACCGGCGACGGCGCCGCCCAGGACCCCGGCGCGCAGGACGACCCCGACGGGGACCCGCAGCAGCTCAACCCGCGCGACGGGAGCTGACGGGAGCGTGCCCCGCGGCCGCGGGCACCCCCTCGGCTGCGCGGTGCCCCACCGGCACCTCGTCCCCGCCCCCGCGTGGACGAGGTGCCGGTGGGGCGCGTACGGTGCTGCCGTGGCTCGCTGGGAGACCCTCCTCCTTCGCCGCCGCGGCGGGGCCAGCTAGGCCGGTCTCCCCGTCGCGGGACCTCGTCGTGCGCGCCGGCCGAGCACACCCCGGTCCCGCGTAGAGGAGCTAGAGCTGTGGAGAACACCCAGAAGCCGTCGCCGATGCCGTACGGCAAGTACCGACCCTTCCACGAGCAGATCACCGTCGACCTGCCCGACCGGACGTGGCCGACCAAGCGGATCACGAAGGCCCCCCGCTGGTGCGCGGTCGACCTGCGCGACGGCAACCAGGCGCTCATCGACCCCATGAACTCCGAGCGCAAGCTGCGGCTCTTCCACCTGCTGGTGGAGATGGGCTACAAGGAGATCGAGGTCGGCTTCCCCTCGGCCAGCCAGACCGACTTCGACTTCGTGCGCACCCTGATCGAGCAGGACCTCATCCCCGCCGACGTGCGCATCCAGGTCCTGACCCAGGCCCGCGAGCACCTCATCGAGCGGACCTACGAGTCCCTGCGCGGGGCGCGGCAGGCGATCGTGCACCTGTACAACTCCACCTCGGTGCTGCAGCGGCGCGTGGTCTTCGGCATGGACGAGGACGGCATCGTCGACCTGGCCCTGCAGGGCGCGCGGCTGTGCCGCAAGTACGAGGAGACGATCCCGGGCACGACCGTCTACTACGAGTACTCGCCGGAGTCCTACACCGGCACCGAGCTGGAGTTCGCCCGGCGCATCTGCGACGCCGTCGTCGAGGTCTTCGAGCCCACCCCCGAGCGCAAGGTGATCGTCAACCTGCCGGCGACGGTGGAGATGGCGACCCCCAACGTGTACGCCGACTCCATCGAGTGGATGTCGCGGAACCTGGCGCAGCGCGAGAACGTGATCCTGTCGCTGCACCCGCACAACGACCGCGGCACGGGCGTCGCCGCCGCCGAGCTGGGCTACCTCGCCGGCGCCGACCGCATCGAGGGCTGCCTGTTCGGCAACGGTGAGCGCACCGGCAACGTCGACCTGGTGACCCTGGGCATGAACATGTTCAGCCAGGGCGTCGACCCGCAGATCGACTTCTCCGACATCGACCGCATCCGCCGGACCGTGGAGCACTGCAACCAGCTGCCGGTGGGCGAGCGCGTCCCCTACGGCGGCGACCTGGTCTTCACGGCCTTCTCCGGCTCCCACCAGGACGCCATCAAGAAGGGCCTGGAGGCGATGGAGCGCGACGCGGCCGCCGCCGGCCGGGGCGTCGACGAGATCGACTGGGCGGTGCCGTACCTGCCCATCGACCCCAAGGACGTCGGGCGCAGCTACGAGGCCGTGATCCGGGTGAACTCCCAGTCCGGCAAGGGCGGCGTGGCGTACCTGCTCAAGAGCGAGCACCAGCTGGACCTGCCGCGCCGACTGCAGGTCGAGTTCAGCCGCGTCGTGCAGGAGCGCACCGACGCCGCGGGCGGGGAGGTCTCGGCCGCGGAGATCTTCACCATCTTCTCCGACGAGTACCTGCCCTCGCCCTCGGGCACGCCCGACTGGGGGCGCTTCGCGCTGCGAGCGACCCGGTCGGTGGCCGAGGTCGACGGCGCGGACGCGCTGGAGGTCGACCTCCTGGACGGCGGCGCCGTGACCACGGTCGCCGGGACCGGCAACGGCCCCATCGCGGCGTTCTGCGCCGCGCTGTCCGCCCTGGAGGCCCAGCCGGTGGACGTGCGCGTCCTCGACTACGCCGAGCACGCCCTGTCGGCCGGTGGCGACGCCCGCGCCGCGGCGTACGTCGAGTGCGCCGTGGGCGACCGCGTCCTGTGGGGCGTGGGCATCGACGCGAACATCACGACGGCCTCGCTGAAGGCCGTCGTCTCGGCCGTCAACCGCGCGCTGCGCTGACGCCCCCGGCCCGCCGCGCCACGCCGCGCGGCGGGCCGGGCCCGGGTGTTCGCGCGGGGGGTGGGGACGCGCCGTCCCGATGGTCGTTGAGCGCTCAGCCGTGACGCGTTCCGGCTGCGCCGACCCTGCTCGCGGTTAGGATCAGTCACGATCCGTGCTCGACCGCGCGGGGGGACGGGGGACGATCGACGTGGGCAGCGCTGCAGTGGCGACCGGGACGACCGGGCGGGAGCTGGAGCCGTTCGGGCCGTTCGGGCCCTTCGACGCCCTCGCCGAGTCGGCGCACCGCCTCTACCTCGACGGCTACGGCGAGCGGGCCGTCCAGGTCTCCCGCGAGGGTCTGCTGCTGTGCGAGACCGCCGGGGACGAGCGGACCGCCCGGTACCTGCAGTTCATCTGCTGCGTCGCCCTGCAGCAGCTCGGGCGCGCCGCCGAGGCCGCCGAGGAGGCCGGGCACCTGCTGCACCGCCTCGGCGCCCGCGCCGACCCGGTCTGGCGGGCCAAGGCCCTGTCCCTCCTGGCCGAGGCCCGCGTCGACCTGGGCATGACCGCCCTGGCGATGGACCACCTCGCCGAGGCCCAGCTCATCGTCACCGCCCAGCCGGTGCGCACCTACGACCACCTCTCGGCGACCATGTCGGTCGCCCTGGCCCTGCGTGCGCTGGCGCTGTTCGAGCCCGCCGACGAGCTCACCGAGCTCATGCTCGGCCTCACCTTCCCGCCGGCCCGCGTGCGGCTCAACGTCGTGCAGGAGGCCGCCGTCCTGGAGGTCTCCTGGGGCGCCATGCTCGACGTGGTCGGTCGCTCCGCCGAGACGGGCCCCCACTACGCCCGGGCCCTGGAGCACGCCGCGCGGATGCGCTCGCTCGCCACGGAGGTCGGTTACCCGGAGATGCGGGCCCGTGCCGACGCGATCGAGGGCTTCGTCCTGCACCGCACCGGCGAGCCCGCCCTGGCCGCGGCGCGGCTGCGCACCGCGGCCGCCGCGTTCCGCCAGCGCGAGGAGCTGGTGGAGACGCAGATCGCCCGCGTGGGCCTGGCCATGTCGCTGTCCGCGGAGGGCGACCAGGCCGGGGCCCGCGACCTGCTGACCGCCGTGCAGCGCACCTCCTCCAGCACCCAGCTGGACGTGTGGGGGCTGACCGCGCTGAAGGTCCGCGCCGACAACGCCGTGCGCCACCACGGCGGCCACGAGGCCGCCGACGCGCTCGCCGAGCTGGCGCGCATCTCCCTGTCGCGGCTGTGGGAGGACCGCGAGAGCCGCTTCGAGGCGCTGCAGGACCGCATCCGCCAGCACGAGATGGCCGAGCAGAACGAGCGGCAGGGGCGGGCCGCGCTGACCGACCCCACCACCGGCCTGGGCAACCGCCGCCGGCTGCAGCAGGTCCTCGAGCGGCCCGACCAGCGCTACAGCGCCGTCCTCGTCGACCTGGACGGCCTGCGCGCCGCCAACGACGAGCACGGCCCCGAGACCGGCGACGCCGTGCTGCGCCGGGTGGCGGCGCTGATGGTGGAGAACTGCCGCGAGGACGACGTCCTGGTGCGCTACGGCGGCGACGAGTTCGTCGTCCTGATGCCCGCCGAGCGCCCGGGCGCCACGCCTGCCGACGTCGCCTCGCAGTTGCTGCAGGCGGTGCGCGAGGAGCCCTGGGCGCGGACCGCGCCCGGCCTGCGGATGACCGCCTCGGTGGGCGTCGCCGGGCCCGCGCCCGCCGCCGAGGCGCTCGCGGCCGCCGACGCCGCGTGCGCGCGCGCCCGTCGCGCGGGGGGTGACCGGCTGGAGCTCGCCCGACCCGACCCGCTCGGCGGGGAGGTGTCGGGGGCGGGGCCTACGCTGCCCGGGTGAGTGGGATCGGGGGACCGCGCAGCTACCGCGACGAGGCGGTCGTGCTGCGCACCGGCAAGCTCGGCGAGGCCGACCGCGTCATCACCCTGCTGACCCGCCACCACGGGCGGGTGCGTGCCGTGGCCAAGGGCGTGCGCCGCACCTCCTCCCGCTTCGGGGCCCGCCTGGAGCCGTTCACCTGCGTGGACGTGCAGCTGCACCGCGGCCGCACCCTCGACATCGTCACCCAGGTCGACGTGCTGGCCCCGCTGGGCGCCGTCATCGCCGCCGACTACGGCCTCTACACCGCCGGGCACGCGCTGCTGGAGACCGCCGAGCGCTTCACCGAGGTCGAGGGGGAGAGCAACACCCAGCAGTACCTGCTGCTGGTGGGCGCCCTGCGCACCCTGGCCCGCGCCGAGCACGCCGCCCCGATGGTGCTGGACGCCTTCCTGCTGCGCTCCCTGGCCGTGGCCGGGTACGCGGCCAGCTTCGCCGACTGCGCCCGCTGCGGACAGCCCGGCCCGCACCGCGCGTTCTCCGTGCCCGCCGGCGGGGCGGTGTGCCCCGCGTGCCGCCCGCCCGGATCCGCCGCCCCCGACCCGCGCACCCTGGAGCTGCTCGCGGCCCTGCTGAGCGGGGACTGGGTGCTCGCCGACACCAGCGACCCCCGCTGCCGCGACGAGGCCAGCGGGCTCGTGGCCGCGTTCCTGCAGTGGCACCTGGAGCGCGGCATCCGCTCCCTGCAGCACGTCGAGCGAGTCTGACGGGGTGTCGTCGGACCGTTCCCGCGTGCTGCGGACCATGGGCGCAGGCCTCGCGCCCGCGCGCCGGGCCGTCCTCGCCGCTGCGCTGCTCTCCGGGTGCGCGGACCGTGGTGCTAGCAGTCCAGATCTGCCCCGCGAGCGTCGTCTCCTGTGGGAAGACGACTTCACCGGCCGGCGCGGCAGCTTCCCCGATCCCGTGTCGTGGACCGCTGAACTCGGTGGTGGCGGCTGGGGCAACGACGAACTGCAGGAGTACACGGACGCCCCCGCGAACGTCGCCCTCGACGGCGAGGGGCACCTGGTCATCACCGCCCGCAGGGCGGTGCCCGGTGACGACTCCACGTGGACGTCCGCGCGCATCACCACGTTCGGCAAGCGCACCGTGGTCCACGGGCGGGTCGAGGTCCGTGCACGCATCGCCGCCGGCCAGGGAGTGTGGCCCGCGGTCTGGATGTTGGGCGCAGACATCCAGCAGGTCGGCTGGCCCGCCTGCGGCGAGATCGACGTCCTGGAGGCGTTCGGCGACACCCGCACGGCACTGCATTCCCTGCATGCAGCCCGCACCGACGGGAGCCACTGGTACACCACCTCCCGCTCCGTGCGGGAGCGCCCACTCGCGGACGAGTTCCACGTCTACGCCGTGGACTGGACAGCGGCCGGTGCACGTTTCGAGGTGGACGGTGAGGTCACCGCCTCCGTGAGCCGGGAGGCGTTGCCGCCCGACGTCACCTGGCCCTTCGACGGTCCGCAGTACCTCCTGCTCAACGTCGCCGTCGGGGGCCGACTGCCGGGCTACCCGGACGCCGGCACCCCGGACAGCGTTTCCACGGTCGTCGACCGCGTCCGCGTCTACGGGTGAAGCGGGCTCAGCGCACCACCTCGTCGAGGGCGCGCGGCGCGGCGCGCGGCGTCGGCACCGCAGCGGCAGCCGCCCGCGTGTCCGGCAGGGTGATCAGCCGGTCGCGGCGGAAGAGGGCGGCGACCATGCCCCGCAGCCGTGCCGGCGCCACGCGCAGCACCGGCAACGCCCACCCCGCGAGCACGCCCGCCGGCACCATGAGCATCGCGATGACGACCGCCGCGCCCCAGGCGACCATGGCCCAGGCGACGTGCCCCTGCGCGAAGCCCGCCAGCATCCCGAGCAGCATGATCGCTGCAACCGTCAACTGGGGCCGGAAGGCCGTGAGCGCCCCGCCGCGGGGAGCGCGGCCGCCCTTGGGTGTCACCTTGAACGACAGGTGCTTGCCGCGCAGCACACCGATCAGCGCGAGGAAGTAAACGGGCTGGATGAAGGTCCCCACCACGCGACCGGGGAGCATCAGCCCCCGTTCGACGTCGGGGCGGACGTTCCAGCGGTTCATGACCCAGTTGTGGGCGTTGCGCCACACCAGGTAGGGGCCGTAGTGGAGCAGCAGGGGCATCAGCGGCATGGACGCGGCCGGTACGCCCGTGGCGAAGTAGGCCAGCAGCAGGGCCGTGCCCGTGACGAAGGCCAATCCGCTGAAGTAGTTCTGCTGCAGCCACAGGTAGTACAGCCGTGCTCGCCAGTCGAGCTGCCGGAGCCGGCGCGGGGTCACCCGGCGCAGGATGTCGAAGCAGCCGAACGCCCACCGCATCTGCTGGTTGGTGTAGGCGAGCCAGGTCGTCGGCCCCTCACCGACGGCCAAGGGCTGCGGGACGTAGGTGCTGCGCCACCCCGCTGCGTGCAGCTTGATCCCCGTGGCGAGGTCTTCGGTGAGGTGTCCCTCGTAGAAGCCTTCCGAGCGCAGTGCGCAGACCCGGACCACGTGGTTGGCGCCCAGCATGAGCGCGAGCTTCCGGGCACTGAGCCCGCGCAGTACTGACCCGTAGAACGTGAACTGCTGCTGCCCCGCGGCACGGGCGATGAAGGACTCCGTGTTCCCGTAGATCTGCGGTGTGACGACCCAACCGACGGAGCTGTCGTGGAACTCGGCGAGGGTCTGGGTCAGGAAGTCCCTGCGCACCAGGAAGTCCGTGTCGACCTGAGCTACGAAGTCGTACGCGTCCCCGTGGGCCGCGTACCAGGCGTTGTGGTTGCCGCCCTTGGTTCGCGCGGCGAAGGTCCCGTCCGCGGTGTTCCACTCCGCCACCCCGCGGCGGGAGAAGTGACGGACACCCAAGTCGGTGCACAGTCGCCGCACCTCGAGGTCGTTCCCCTCGTCGAGCACCCAGGTGTCGTGCGGGTAGTCGGCCTCGAGCATGGATGTGAGCGTCCGCCGCAGCATCGCGATGGGCTCGCTGCCGGGGACGAACGTCGTCAGGAAGGCCACGCGATGACCCATCGCTGGCGCAGGCCGCGGAGCTTCCACGGGGAGGCGCCGGGTGAGCACGTGGTTGAGGGTGTCCATCGCGATGCGGTGCCAGACCACCGCGGTGAGCAACCCGAACATGGCGAGAGCGAGCCACCGACCGTGGCCCGTGACAGGGGCCAGGCGTCCGGGGGAGAACCAGT
This sequence comes from Kineococcus esterisolvens, assembly GCF_050871405.1. Classification (NCBI taxonomy): domain Bacteria; kingdom Bacillati; phylum Actinomycetota; class Actinomycetes; order Kineosporiales; family Kineosporiaceae; genus Kineococcus; species Kineococcus esterisolvens. The sequence goes on along the minus strand of NZ_JBJLRI010000002.1, from coordinate 52,611 downwards.
AGAGCGCGAAGGTGGCCAGCGCGGTGCTTCCCAGGGCGATGGAAGCCACCCATAGGCACCGTTGCCGTCGATCCACTTGTCGTGTCCCCCCGTACGTCCGTCTGAGCCCAGTACTCCGGCCCGCCGGGGAGCCGGTCCCGGGCGAACGCCGAAGCGGTGGGTGGAGGCGATCGCCTCGCAGGACAGCGTCGAACCGTGATGGACGTAAGGTCACGCTGTGTAACTCATATGGAGGCCGGATGCCGCCTGACCGGCCCACCGCCCTTGACGCACAGTGACTCCTATTGGCAGTCCGGCCAGCAGTGGTGCGCGCTTCGACCTCCACCGGGACGGCCTCGTGCCGAGCCGCACGGCACTCGTGCCAAGCTCGGACCTCGTGAGCACCCCCGCACGACGCACCCTCGGGCGCCGCGCCGCGGCAGCCGCGCCCCGCACCGTCGAGGCCCCTCCGCCGCACCCCTCCGGGGCGCGCCCGCCGCAGCTGCCGCCGGAGCTCGTCCCGAAGCACGTCGCGATCGTCATGGACGGCAACGGCCGCTGGGCCAACGCCCGCGGCCTGCCGCGCAACGAGGGGCACAAGCGGGGTGAGGCGTCCCTGCTGGACGTCGTGGCCGGGGCCGTCGAGATCGGAGTCACCCACGTGTCGGCGTGGGCGTTCTCCACGGAGAACTGGAAGCGCAGCCCCGACGAGGTGCGCTTCCTCATGGGCTTCAACCGCGACGTCATCCGCCGTCGCCGCGACGAGATGCACCGCTGGGGCGTGCGCGTGCGCTGGGCCGGCCGGCGGCCCCGTCTGTGGCGCAGCGTCATCGACGAGCTGGAGGCCGCCGAGGAGCTCACGAAGGACAACACCGTCTGCACCCTGACGATGTGCGTGAACTACGGCGGTCGCGCCGAGATCGCCGACGCCGCGCGCGCCATCGCTCGAGAGGTCGCCGCCGGGCGGATCAACCCGGACCGGGTGGACGAGCGCACCGTGGCGCGGTTCATGGACGAGCCGGACATGCCCGACGTGGACCTGTTCTGGCGCTCCTCCGGCGAGCAGCGCACCTCCGGGTTCCTGCCCTGGCAGTCCACCTACGCCGAGATGGTGTTCTCCGACGTGCTGTGGCCCGACGTGGACCGGCGTGCCCTGTGGGCCGCGATCGAGACGTACGCGCAGCGCGACCGCCGCTACGGCGGGGCGGTCGACGCCCCCGGGACCCCCGGGACCCCCGGGACCCCCGGGACCCCCGGGGCCTCGCCCGCGTGAGCACGGTGAGCACGGTGGGTGCCGTCACCGCCCCGGTGGTGCGCGAGGCGCGGGTGGCCCTGCGCTGGGGACTGCAGCACGGCCTGCCTCGCCTGGCGGTGCGCCGCGGCGCCCGTGAGGGGGACCTGCAGTCGCTGCTGCTGGCCGACCCGCCCACCTGGCGGGAGCCGTACGCCTTCCACGAGCGGGTCCGCGCGGCCGGGCCGTTGCTGACGGGGCGCTTCACCTGCATGAGCGCCTCCCACGAGGTGGTGCGCGAGGTCCTGGGCGGTGCCGACTTCGGCGTCGGCGCCCTGCACGACACACCCCTGCCGCAGCTGCGGCGGTTGCTGGACTGGGCCGGGCGGGACCGGCCCACCCACCCCGTCGAGCCGCCGTCGATGCTCGCGGTCGACCCGCCCGACCACACCCGCTACCGGCGCCTGGTCTCCAAGGTGTTCACCGCGCGCGCCGTGCAGGGCCTGCGCCCGCGCGTGGAGGAGCTCGCCGGCGAGCTGCTCGACGAGCTCGCCGCGCGCGGCCCGGTCGCCGACGTCGTGCGCGACTACGCCCTGCGGCTGCCGGTGGCCGTCATCGCCGAGGTCCTCGGCGTGCCGCCGGAGCACCGCGAGGAGGTCCGCGCCTTCGAGGCCGGGGTCGCCGGCAGCCTGGAGGTCGCCGCCCCGTGGCGCGAGGTGCGCGCCGTCGACGCGGCGCTGCGCGGTTTCGACGCCTGGATCGGCGAGCACCTGCAGCGGTTGCGCCGCGACCCCGGCGACGACCTGCTCAGCCGGCTGGTCACCGTCACCGACGACGAGGGTGGTGCGCAGCTGTCCGACCGCGAGCTGCGGGCCACCGCCGGCCTCCTGCTGGCCGCGGGGTTCGAGACGACCGTGAACCTGCTCGGTTCGGCGACGGCGTTGCTGCTGCAGCACCCCGACCAGCTCGCACTGGTGCGCGCCGACCCCGGCCTGTGGCCGGGCGTGGTGGAGGAGTCCCTGCGGCTGGAATCGCCGGTGCAGCTGACCTCCCGGCGTGCGCTGCGCACCACCCGCGCGGGCGGCTGCGAGGTGCGTGCCGGCGCACGCGTGGTGCTGCTGCTCGGTGCCGCCAACCGCGACCCGGGCGTCTTCACGGATCCCACCCGGTTCGACGTGCGCCGCGCGAACGCCCGCGAGCACGTCGCGTTCTCCGCGGGCAGGCACTTCTGCCTCGGCGCCGCGCTGGCCCGGCTGGAGGGCGAGGTGGGGCTGCGCGCGTTGTTCGGGCGCTTCCCCGGCCTGGCGCTGGAACCCGGGGCCCGGCGCACGACGACGCGGGTGCTGCGCGGGTGGCGCAGTCTGCCGGTGCGCCTGGGGTGAGCGTCCCGGCGCGGGGGTGGGCCGGCGGTGCGCGCACCCCCGGCCCACCGGGCTCACAACCCGAGGATGGCGTCGACCTCCGCCCGCACGGACGCCGAGACGGTGTTCTCACCGCCCAGGACGTACACCGCCTGGATCCGGCCGGCACCCGCCTGCAGGTACTCGCGCGCGGCTGGCGACAGCTCAGCGCCCACGAGCAGCACGGGGGCGTCGCGCCGGCCGGCCGCGGGGGCACCGGCCAGGGCGTCGGGGAAGTTCGCGCCCGTCGCCAGCACCACCGTCGTGGCCGTCGGGAAGAGGGTGTCGGCGATCTCGGCGGAGGTCGTGTAGCGGTCGTCCCCGGCGAGGCGTTCCACCTCGTGGCCGTGGGCGACCAGTTCCGCCAGCACCGCCTCGCTCACCGAGCCGAGGCCACCGGTCACGTGGATGCGCACGTCGCCCAGCTGCTGCAGGAACTCCAGGACGCGAGGGTCGAGGGATTCGGCGGCGGTCAGCAGCACGGGGGCGTCCGTGCTCGCCGCGAAGGCGGCGCCGGACAGGGCGTCGGGGAAGTTCGCGCTGCTGGTGAGGACGACCTCGTCCACCTCGGCACCGGAGTCGACGAGGAAGCGCCCCAGCAGCAGTGCGGTCTCGACCCGGTCCTCACCGGCGATGCGGACCACGTCGTACCCGGCGGCACGCAGGTCCTCGGCGACCGCGGGGCTGATGGCGCCGTCACCGCCCAGGACGTAGACGGTCCCACTCTCCCCGAGCGTGCGCGTGATCTCCGCACGGACGCTGTCGGGCAGCTCCGCGGTGGCGCTGAGCAGGACGGGAGCGTTGCGCAGCAGCGCTGCCGGGGCAGCAGCCAGCGCGTCGGCGAAGCCGTCGGAGCGGGCCAGCAGGACGGCGTCGGCCGCCCCGTCGACGGGGAAGTCCTCCCGCGCCAGCCGGTTGGCCGTCTCGAAGCGGTCCGCACCGGCCAGCCGGGCGCTGCCCCCACCCACCTGCACCTCCACGGGCACGCTGACGGGGGAGCCACCGGTGGGCGTGGCGGTGACCGTGACCGTGTAGGTGCCCGCTTCGGCGTAGCCGTGCTTGCCGAAGGCCTTCACCTTCTCGGGGGAGCCGACCACGCGCATGGCCTGCGGGGCCGAGCCGTCACCGAAGTCCACGACCAGCTCCACGCCCGCTGCGGGTGCACCGACGGCCGGGCGCTGGGAGAGCTGAGCCAGGACGCCGCCCCCGCCGGTCTCGCCGTCGGTCTCGCCGCCGGTCTCGCCGTCGGTCTCGCCGTCGGACTCCTCGTCGGACTCCTCGTCGGACTCCTCGTCGGACTCCTCGTCGGACTCCTCGTCGGACTCCTCGTCGGACTCCTCGTCGGACTCCTCGGGCTCGTACTCGGCGGCGACCGTCACCACGCCGCTGGGCGTGGCGATGGCGGGGCGGACCTCCACCTCCAGCACGTCAGCGGCTCCGGCGTCGACTCCACCGGCCTGAGCCGGCACGCTCACGGCACCGAGCGAGAGGGTCAGCACCACTGCTGCGGCCAGGCCCGTCCCGGCGCGGCGGTTGTTCTCATTCACGGTCTCTCCCCGGTGGCGGTGGCTTCCTCTCCGACCACCATCGGCGCCGCGTTCGCGAGTGCGGATCGACCGGTCGGGGGAGACCCGGACGGAGCAGGCACGAACACCGGTCCACCACCGGCCGACCGCGGGCGCAGCCGGCCGGTGGTGGACCGGGGCGGCCGCTCCCGCGGCCACCCCGGTGCGGACCGCCGGGTCAGCCGGTGTTGCGCATCCCCGCGGCGATGCCGTTGATCGTCAGCAGCAGCGCCCGCCGCAGCGCCGGGTCCACCCCGTCACCGGCGGCGCGGGAACGGCCCAGCAGGCTCACCTGCAGCGCGTGCAGCGGTGCCAGGTACGCGTCGCGCAGCTCCAGCGTCCGGCGCAGCACCGGGGTCGACTCCAGCAGCGAGTCCTGCTCGGTCACCCACAGCACCTGCTCGAGGGTGCGGGCGTGCTCGGCGCGGATCACGTCGAACGCGCCGCGCTGAGCGGCGGGCACCAGTTCCTCGACGTAGTGCGCCGCGATGCCGAGGTCGGTCTTGGCCAGCGTCATCTGCACGTTGGAGACGAAGCTGCGGAAGAAGTGCCACTCGGCGTACATCTCCCGCAGCGCATCACCGCGACCCGCCGCGCGCGCCGCCGCCAGGCCCGAGCCCACGCCGAACCAGCCGGGCACGTTGATGCGGCTCTGCGTCCAGCCGAACACCCACGGGATGGCCCGCAGGTCCTCCAGACCCCCCGTGCCGCCGGGGCGCCGAGAGGGGCGCGAGCCGATGTTCAGGTGACCCAGCTCCTCCACCGGCGTGGCGGTCAGGAAGAACGGCACCAGGCCCGGGTCGCGCACGAGAGCCCGGTACGCGCGCTGGCCCTCGGCCGCCAGCACGTCCATCGTGCCGTCCCACACGTCCAGCACGTCGTGGTCCGCGCGGGCGCTGCGGTGCAGGGTGGAGGCCTCCAGCGCGGCCGACAGCGCCACCTCCAGGTTGTGCCGGGCCAGGCGCGGCTGCACGTACTTGTCGGAGATCACCTCGCCCTGCTCGGTCACCTTGATCGGGCCGTCGAGCGTGCCGTACGGCTGCGCCAGGATCGCCTCACCCGTGGGGCCGCCGCCGCGTCCCACCGAGCCGCCGCGGCCGTGGAACAGGCGCAGCACCACGCCGTGGCGGCGCGCCACGTCGCGCAGCGCCCGCTGCGCGCGGTGGATCTGCCAGCGCGAGGCGGCGATGCCGGCGTCCTTGGAGGAGTCGGAGTAGCCGAGCATGATCTCCTGCACGTCGCCGCGGGCGGCGACGACCCGGCGGTAGGAGGGGTCCGACAGCAGGCCCTCCAGCAGGTCCTCGGCGGCCTCCAGCTCCGTGACCGTCTCGAACAGCGGCACGAACCCGATGCGCGCCACGTCCCCCGGGCCGCCCTCACGGCCCCCGCCGTCGGCCAGGTCCACCAGCCCCACCTCGCGGGCCAGCACCACCACGGCCAGCAGGTCGTCCACGCCCTGCGTCATCGACACGATGTAGCTCTCGATCGCGTCGTCACCGAAGCGGTCCAGGCAGTTGCGGATCGTGGCGAACAGGTGCATGACCTGCGCCGGCGTGCCCGTCAGGCTGCGCACCGCCGCACCGATGAGCGGGCGGTGCCCCGTCAGCTCCCGGCTCAGCAGCCGCCGGCGCGACTCGCGGTCCAGCGAGGCGTAGGGCTGCACCAGCTCGCCCAGGCGGTCGTAGGCCGCCGCGAGGGCCGCGTGGTGGCGCTCGGCGTGCTCGCGCACGTCCAGCGTGGCGAGGCCGAACCCGACGGCGTGGGCGGTGCGCAGCAGCCGCGCCACCGACCCGTCGGCGACCAGTTCGCCGTCGTTGGCGCGCAGGGAGTCCTGCAGCACCCGCAGCTCGGCGAAGAACTCCTCCGGACCGGCGTAGTCCAGACCCTCGACGTGCTCGGCGCCCGAGCGCAGCCGGGCGCGGGTGCCCTCCAGGCGGGCCAGCACGTAGGACAGCTGGAAGCGGTAGGGCTCCTCGCCGTTGAGGCGCTCGCGGTCGGCGCGCACCTCCGGCATCAGGCGCGCGTCGCGCTCCAGCGAAGCCGCCAGCTCCTCGGACACGCCCACGATCTGGGTGGAGGCCGCCAGTTCGGTGCGCAGCTCGCGCACGGCGGACGACAGCACGTCCAGCGCCGCGTCGTGCATGAGGCCCAGCACCTCCAGCGTCACCTCCGGGGTGACGTTGGGGTTGCCGTCGCGGTCGCCGCCGACCCAGCTGCCGAAGCGCAGGGGGCGCGCGCCGGCCGGCAGGCCCAGCCCGGCGTTCGCCAGGCCCACGTCCAGGTCCTCCAGCAGGTCCGGCAGCACGTCGGCGGCCAGCGTGCGCAGGTAGTGCAGGGCCGAGCGCGCCTCGTCGGCCGGGCGGGGGCGTTCCACGCGCAGCTCGTCGGTCTGCCACAGCAGGTCCACGAGCTCGGCGAGGCGGCGCTGGCCGCGCAGGGCGTCGGTGGGGCGCTGCTGGGGGTCCTCGGAGGCCTCCACGTTGGCGGTGATGCGCAGCAGCAGGTCCAGCACGGAACGACGGCTGGACTCGGTGGGGTGGGCGGTGAAGACCGGCCGCAGCTGCAGCCGGCCCAGGACCTCGCGCACCGCGCGCGGGTCGGCCTCGCCGGCGGTGACGGCGTCCTGCAGCCGCTCCAGGGCGGTGTCCAGCCCGCCGCTGGGCTGGTGCGACAGCTCCAGGCCGCGGTGCAGCTGCTCGGAGGCGTTGGCCAGCTGGAAGTAGGCGGTGAAGGCCCGCGCCAGCACGATGGCGGTGCGGTCGTCCACGCCGGACAGCAGCTGCGCCAGCTTGGCGCCGTGGTCGGGTTCGCGGGCCAGGGCGCGCACCTGCTCGACGAGCTCGAGCAGGTCGGGGCCCTCGTGGCGGGTCAGCGACTCGCCGAGGAGCTCGCCGAGCCGGCGCACGGAAGCGCGCAGCGCGGCGTGGCCCTCGTCGGAGGAGACGCCGTCGACGGCCAGGGGGCCGTGGGTGGGGGTGTCGGTGCGCGTGCTCATGACTGCTGGCCTTCGCCTCCCTGCCGGTGCGGGGTCGACGCTGACTCCGTCACGCTGGTGCTGCTCGGACTACCTGCGGCCCCGGACCGGCCGGGCTCCCGCACCGGCCCGGGTGGGCGCGGCGCCGGGCAGTCTTGCGCGTCCACGCCGCCCGGGGGAACCCGGGGCGCGCCGGGGGTGGTTCCCCGGCGGGTCCGGGCCCCGTGGCGGCGGGCGCCTCAGGCCCCGGCGGCGGCGGCCTTGAGCTTGGAGCCGGCGGTCAGCTTGGCGCCGAAGGAGGCCGCGATCTCGAGCGTCTCGCCGGTGCGCGGGTTGCGGCCGGTGCGGGCGGCGCGCTCCACGCGCTCGACCGTCATCAGGCCCGGCAGCTTGACCGCGTCGCCCTTGGCGACGGCCTCGAGCAGCACGTCGCCGAAGGCGCCGAGCACGGCGTCGGCGTCGGCGGCGGACACGCCGCTGCGCTCGGCCACGGCGGAGATGAGTTCGGAGCGGTTCACGTGGTCTCCCGGTGGTGCGGTGTCAGGGGTCGGCAGGCGACGTTACCCGGCGGCGCGGCGCGGGCCGGGCGCGGGCCGGGCGCGGCGCGCCGCGGTGGCCGCCGAAGCCGCCCGGGCGGTCCTCAGGCCCCGGCGCTGCACGTGGCGCACACGCCGAAGACCTCGACGACGTGCTCGACCTGCGTGAAGCCGTGCTCGGCGCCCACGCGGCGGGCCCAGGACTCCACCGTGGGGCCCTCCACCTCCACCGTGCGCCCGCAGGAGCGGCACACGAGGTGGTGGTGGTGCCCGGTGCTGCAGCGGCGGTAGACGGCCTCGCCGTCGTCGGTGCGCAGCACGTCGACGTCGCCGTCCTCGGCCAGGGCCTGCAGGGCCCGGTAGACCGTGGCCAGGCCCACGCTGTCGCCGCGGGCGCGCAGCCGGGCGTGCAGGTCCTGGGCGGACAGGAACGCGTCGGCCTCGTCCAGGGCGGCCGAGACCGCGGATCGCTGCTTGGTGGACCGGCGGGCCGGGGTCGTCACGGCTGCTCCTCTCGCCGCGCACCGGCGCGAGCTGCGACCGGGGGACTGCGCCTGGCGACTGTACGTCAACGCTCGCCCGGACGGCGGCCCCCTCCGCCGAGCGCGTAGCCTCGCACCCGCCCCGCCACCCCGGCGGGGCGCCGCGCCGACCGGTGCGGCCAGGTCCGCCGACACCCAGCCGGATGGAGATCCCGCGTGGCACAGCCCAGCTCCGCCTCCCGCCTCGACGCCGTCATCAACCTCGCCAAGCGCCGCGGGTTCGTCTTCCCCAGCGGTGAGATCTACGGCGGGACGCGCTCCGCCTGGGACTACGGTCCGCTGGGGGTGGAGCTGAAGGAGAACATCAAGCGCCAGTGGTGGCGGCAGGTGGTCGCCTCCCGCGACGACGTCGTGGGGCTGGACTCCTCGGTGATCCTGCCGCGGCGGGTGTGGGAGGCCTCCGGCCACGTGGCCGTCTTCACCGACCCGCTGGTGGAGTCGCTGGTCACGCACAAGCGCTACCGCGCCGACCACCTGCTGGAGGCGTACGAGGCCAAGCACGGCCACCCGCCGGTCAACGGCTTCGCCGACGTGGTCGACCCCGACACCGGTGTGCGCGGGCAGTGGACCGAGCCGCGCGAGTTCTCCGGCCTCATGAAGACCTACCTGGGCCCGGTCGACAACGAGGAGGGCCTGCACTACCTGCGGCCCGAGACCGCTCAGGGCATCTTCGTGAACTTCGCCAACGTCATGGGCTCGGCGCGCAAGAAGCCGCCGTTCGGCATCGGCCAGATCGGCAAGAGCTTCCGCAACGAGATCACCCCGGGCAACTTCATCTTCCGCACCCGCGAGTTCGAGCAGATGGAGATGGAGTTCTTCGTCGAGCCCGGCACCGACGAGCAGTGGCACCAGTACTGGCTCGACGAGCGCATGTCCTGGTACGTCGGCCTGGGCATCGACCCGGGCAACCTGCGCTTCTTCGAGCACCCGGCCGAGAAGCTGTCGCACTACTCGAAGCGCACCGTGGACATCGAGTACCGCTTCGGGTTCACCGGCTCGGAGTGGGGGGAGCTGGAGGGCATCGCCAACCGCACCGACTACGACCTGTCGACCCACTCGCGCGAGTCCGGCGTGGACCTGTCCTACTTCGACCAGGCCAAGGGCGAGCGCTGGACGCCGTACGTCATCGAGCCGGCGGCGGGCCTGACGCGCTCGCTCATGGCGTTCCTGGTGGACGCGTACTCCGAGGACGAGGCCCCCAACACCAAGGGCGGGGTGGACAAGCGCACCGTGCTGCGGCTGGACCACCGCCTGGCCCCGGTCAAGGCCGCGGTGTTCCCGCTCTCGCGCAACGAGCAGCTCTCGCCCAAGGCGCGCGACCTGGCCGCGGAGCTGCGCAAGCACTGGAACATCGAGTTCGACGACGCCGGCGCGATCGGTCGGCGCTACCGCCGCCACGACGAGGTCGGCACCCCGTACTGCATCACCGTCGATTTCGACACCCTGGAGGACCAGGCGGTGACCATCCGCGAGCGCGACACGATGGCGCAGGAGCGGGTCTCGCTGGACCAGGTCGCGGGCTGGCTGGGCAGCAGGCTGCTGGGGGCCTGACCCGCCGCGGTGCCGAGGGCGCCGTCCCGCTGCGGCGGGGCGGCGCCGTTCTCGCACCCGCTCCTTCCGGAAACCTTGCGGTAAAGGGGGTGGGGCCGTACGTTCACAACCCCAGCTCAGCTACGAGGAGGTAGCTCCGTGGAACTCCCCGTCCTCCGGACCCCCCGCTCACGCGCCACCCGCCGCCTGGTCGTCGCCGCCGCCCTGACCCTGGCCGCCCTCACCGCGGCCCCCACCGTGCCGGCGCAGGCCGGCCGTCCCGCCCCCGAGCCGATCACCACCGCGCGCACCGGCGGGCAGTCCGTCGCCCTGACCTTCGACGACGGACCGAACGGCGCCGACACCGAACGCCTGCTCGACGTCCTGCGCGCCCACGACGTCACGGCCGTCTTCTGCCTGCAGGGGGACCGGGTCGTGCAGCACCCCGACCTCGTGCGGCGCATCGCCGCGGAGGGGCACGTGCTGTGCAACCACTCCGTGCGGCACGACGACCTGGGGGAGGCCACCCCCGAGCAGGTGCGCGCCGACCTGGAAGCCACCAGCGCCCTCATCCGCTGGGCCGTGCCCGGCGCGCGGATCCCCTACTTCCGCGCCCCCTACGGCTCCTGGGGCGTCAGCCCGCAGGTGGCCGACCGGATGGGCATGGAACCGCTGGGCTGGACCTTCGACGTGGCCGACTGGGAGGAGCCCGGCGCGGAGCTGATCGCCCAGCGCGTGCGCGAGCGCCTGGTGCCGCGCTCGGTGGTCCTGATGCACGACGGCGGGGGTGACCGCAGCGGCACCGTCGACGCGGTCGAGGCGCTCGTCCCCGAGCTGCGGGCCGCCGGGTGGCGGTTCACCCTGCCGGCGCGGCACGCGACGAGGGGGGCGCACCGGTGAGCGCCCTCCGCGCCCGGCGCCTGCGCGCCGTCGCCCTGCTCACCGGCGCCCTCGTCCTCGGCGCCGGCACCGCCACCTCCGCCGCCCCGGACCCCTCGGTCGTCGCGAAGGCCGCCCACGGCCGCGGCACCGGAGGGGAGTGGGTCGGCACCTGGGCGAGCGCCCCCACCGCCGTGCCCGCCGGCGGCGTCACCGTCCTGCAGGACCGGACCGTCCGGCAGGTGGTGCACGCCAGCATCGGCGGCGACAGCCTGCAGGTGCGCTTCACCAACGAGTTCGGCGAGACCCCGCTGCTCATGGGCGAGGCGCACGTCGGCCTGCGGGCGGGGGCCTCGGGCACGGACGTCCAGCCCGGCACCGACCGCAGGATCACCTTCGGCGGCAGCACGTCCACGACGGTGCCCGCCGGCTCGCCGCTGCTCAGCGACCCGGTCCAGCTGTCCCTGCCGGACGGCGGCGACCTCGTCGTCAGCATCCACCTGCCGCGGTCCACGCCGGTGACCACCGTGCACGCGTTCCCCCACCAGGACGGCGTCGTCGCCGCCGGCAACGTCACGGGCGCCGCGAGCGTGACGCCCACCGCCACCCTGGGCCAGTGGGTCTTCCTCTCCGGCGTCAGCGTGCTGTCGCCCGAGCGGGAACGGGCCTCGGCGATCGTGGCGCTGGGCGACTCCATCACCGACGGCGCGGAGACGACCCGCGGCGCGAACCGGCGCTGGCCGGACCTGCTCGCCGAGCGGCTGCGCGAGGCGAGGGGTTTCCCCGACCGCGGGGTGCTCAACGAGGGCGTCAGCGGCAACCGCCTGCTGCACGACCCGAACCCGCCGGCCGGCTCGCCCGCGGAGGGCTACGCGGCCTTCTTCGGCGAGAGCGCGCTGCGGCGCTTCGACCGCGACGTCGCCGCCCAGCCCGGCGTCGAGCACCTGGTCGTCCTGCTCGGCGTCAACGACCTGGGTCACCCGGGCACCTCGGCGCCGGAGTCCGAGGCCGTCACCGCGCAGCAGATCATCGACGCGCACCGCCAGCTCATCGCCCGCGCCCGCCAGCTGGGCATCACGGCGATCGGCGGCACGGTCCTGCCGTTCGGGGGCGACACCCTCGGCTTCTCCAGCGAGGAGGCCGAGGCGGCCCGCCAGCAGGTCAACCACTGGATCCGCACCAGCGGGGAGTACGACGCGGTCGTCGACTTCGACGCCGCCCTGCGCGACCCGCGCGACCACCGGCGGCTGAACCCCCGCTACGACTCCGGCGACCACCTGCACCCCGACGACGCGGGGATGCGGGCGATGGCCGAGGCGGTGCCGCTGAGGCTGTTCCGCTGACCCGGGGTGCCGCCCCGCCGCGGCCCGCCGCGCCGCGCGGGGCGGCGCGCCGCCCGCCGGGGCCCTGACCGGGCGCGCGCCGGGCCGCTAGGGTCTCCGGCGGGTGCCTCGGGACACCTGCCGGCAGCGGTGCCCACCGCCCCGGTCCGCATCGGAACGGAGTGGGATGGACACCGTCATCACCGTCGCCGTCGTCGTCGGGGCGCTCGTCGTCCTGCTCCTGGTGGCGGCCGTCGTCGTCAAGGCGCGGTACAAGATCGCCAGCCCGTCCGAGGCGCTGATCATCGTCGGCAGGAAGGGCCGGCCGGTCACCAACCCCCAGACCGGGGAGGTGACCACCGACCTGTCCGGCCAGAAGGTCGTCATGGGCGCCGGCGTGTTCGTCAAGCCGCTCGTGCAGCAGGCCCACCGCCTGTCCCTGGCCTCGGTGCGCATCCCCATCTCCATCCGCGGCGCGGTCTCGCGCCAGGGCATCCGGCTGAACGTGGACGGCGTGGCCATCGTCAAGGTGGGCGGCACCGAGGACCTGGTCCGCGCCGCCTCCCAGCGGTTCCTGCAGCAGCAGGGGGAGATCGAGCCCTTCACGCAGGAGGTGCTGGCCGGCAGCCTGCGCGGCGTCATCGGCACCCTGACCGTCGAGGAGATCATCCGCGACCGCGTCGCCTTCGCCCGCCAGGTCGAGGAGGAGGCCGTCACCAGCCTGAACAACCAGGGCCTGGTGCTGGACACCCTGCAGATCCAGGACGTCAGCGACGACGGCAACTACCTGCAGGACCTGGGCCGGCCCGAGGCGGCCAACGCCCGCCGTGCCGCCGAGATCGCCGAGGCGAACAACGCGCAGGAGGCCCAGCAGGCCCAGGCGCTGTCCGATGCGAAGATCGCCCAGGCGCAGCGCGACCTGGCCCTGCAGCAGGCGCAGTTCCGCGCGGACCAGGACAAGGCCGCCGCCGAGGCGGACGCCGCCGGCCGCCTGGCCGAGGCCGCCGCGCAGCAGCAGGTCCTGATGGAGCAGGAGCGGGTGGCGCAGCGCCAGGCCGAGCTGACCGAGCGCAACCTGGACACCGAGGTCCGCAAGCCCGCCGACGCCCGCCGCTACGAGGCCGAGCAGCAGGCGATGGCGCAGAAGACCGCCCGGGTCCTGGCGGCCGAGGCGGAGCAGCAGGCCTCCGTCGCCGCCGCGCAGGCCGAGGCCGAGCGGGTGCGCCTGTCCGCGGAGGCCGAGGCGGCCAGGGTCCGGGTCTCCGCCGACGCCGAGCTGCAGCGCCGCACCGCGGAGGCGAACGCCGTCCGCCTCGAGGGCCAGGCGCAGGCCGAGTCCCTGTCCGCCACCGGTGCCGCCAAGGCGGAGGCCCTGCAGAAGGAGGCGCGGGCGCTGCGGGAGTTCGGGGACGCCGCGCTGACCCAGCGCGCCCTGGAGGTGCTGCCCCAGGTGGCGCAGGCGCTGGCGAGCCCCATCGCCGGCATCAAGGACCTCACCGTCATCTCCAACGACGGCGCCGGCGCCCTGAGCCGCTCCGTCGGCACCAACCTCCAGGAGACGCTGGAGGTGCTCAAGCGGACCACCGGCATCGACGTCGCCGAGGTCTTCCGCTCCGCCGGTGAGGGGCGGGACGGGCAGCAGGGCGCCGCGCGCGGCCGGGAGCGGGGCGGGGAGCAGCGGGGTGGCCACGGGGAGGCCCCGGGGGCCGTCATCATGGAGGGGTGAGCCTCCTCGACGTCCCGGTGCACACCCCGGTGGCCGCGCCCCTGCGCATCGGCCCGCACGTCTCCGCGACCCCCGTGGTGCTGGCGCCCATGGCGGGCATCACCAACGCCGCCTACCGCCAGCTGTGCCGCGAGCACGGCGAGGGCTTCTACGTCTCGGAGATGGTCACCTCCCGGGCGCTGGTCGAGCGCACGCCGGAGTCGATGCGCCTGGTGACCTTCACGCCCGAGGAGCGCCCCCGCAGCCTCCAGCTGTACGGGGTGGACCCGGCCACCGTCGCCGCCGCGGTGCGCATGGTGGTCGCCGAGGGCCTCGCCGACCACGTCGACCTCAACTTCGGCTGCCCCGTGCCCAAGGTCACCCGCAAGGGCGGGGGAGCGGCCCTGCCGTGGAAGGCGGACCTGTTCCGCGACATCGTCGCCGGCGCGGTGCGGGAGGCGTCGAAGGGCGGGATCCCGCTGACGGTGAAGATGCGCAAGGGCATCGACGACGACCACCTCACCTACCTCGAGGCCGGCCGCACCGCCGAGCGCGAGGGCGCCGCGGCCGTCGCCCTGCACGGGCGCACCGCCTCCCAGCACTACTCCGGCCAGGCCGACTGGGAGGCGATCGCCCGCCTGAAGGAGGCCGTGACCACCATCCCCGTCCTCGGGAACGGGGACGTGTGGAGCGCCGAGGACGCGCTGGAGATGGTGCGGCGCACCGGCTGCGACGGCGTCGTGGTCGGTCGAGGCTGCCTGGGCCGGCCGTGGCTGTTCGCCGACCTGGAGGCCGCTTTCGCCGGGCGGCCCGAGCGGCTGCGTCCGGGGCTGGACGTCGTCGCCGCGACCGTGCGCCGGCACGCCGAGCTGCTCGCCGAGCACTACGGCGACGAGCTGCGCGGCTGCCGCGACGTGCGCAAGCACATCGCCTGGTACTTCAAGGGCTACGTCGTCGGCGGGGACCTGCGCGCCAGACTGGGTCTGGTGGACTCCCTGGCGGCCCTCGACGAGCTGCTCGCCACCCTCGACCTCTCCCAGCCCTACCCGGGGGCGCCGGCGGAGGGCTCGCGCGGCCGCGCCGGCTCACCGCAGCGGGTGGCGCTGCCGGAGGGCTGGCTGGACGACCGCGCCCTGTCCGGCGCTGCCGCGGAGGTCGTGCGCCAGGCCGAGCTGTCGGTCTCGGGGGGCTGACGGTGAGCGAGCGCGACGGGCACCAGCCCGGCTACGCGGCCTCGGACACCGAGCGCTGGGCCACCGAACCGCCCAAGACCCACCGCCGCAGCGCGTTCGCCCGCGACCGCGCCCGCGTCCTGCACTCCTCCGCGCTGCGCCGCCTCGCCGCCAAGACGCAGGTGGTGGGCCCGGGCACCGACGACTTCGTGCGCAACCGCCTGACCCACTCGCTCGAGGTCGCCCAGGTGGGCCGCGAGCTGGGCGCGGCGCTGGGCTGCGACCCGGACGTCGTGGACACCGCGTGCCTCGCGCACGACCTGGGCCACCCGCCGTTCGGGCACAACGGCGAGCGGGCGCTGGCGGAGGCGGCCGCCGGCATCGGCGGTTTCGAGGGCAACGCGCAGACCCTGCGGCTGCTGACCCGCCTGGAACCCAAGACGGTCGCCGTCGACGGCTCACCGGTCGGGCTGAACCTGACCCGCGCCAGCCTGGACGCCGCCACCAAGTACCCGTGGGAGCACGGCAAGGCCCCGCGGGTCACGTCCAAGTTCGGCGCCTACGCCGAGGACGCGGCGGTGTTCGCCTGGCTGCGCGACGGGGCGCCCGAGCACCGCCCCTGCGTGGAGGCGCAGGTCATGGACTTCGCCGACGACGTCGCCTACAGCGTCCACGACGTGGAGGACGCCGTGGTCGCCGGGCACGTCCGGCTGGACTGGCTGCGCCGGCGCGAGACCCGCGCCCGGGTCGCGGCCCAGGTGCGCGACTGGTACCTGGCCGACGCCACCGACGAGGCCGTCGACGCCGCGGTGGAACGCCTGTCCGGCCTGCCGTTCTGGGCCGAGGAGCGCCCCGGCGAGGTGTTCGGCGGCCGCCGGCACCTGGCGGCGCTGAAGGACATGACCAGCCAGCTCATCGGCCGCTTCGCCAACGCCGCTCAGGACGCCACCCGCGCCCGCCACGGCGAGGGCCGGCTGACCCGCTACGCCGCCGACGTGGAGGTGCCCGCCGAGACGGTGCTGGAGGTCGCCGTGCTCAAGGGGGTGGCCGCCACCTTCGTCATGAGCGCCCAGGAGCGCCAGCCGTTCTACGCCCGCCAGCGCGAGCTGCTGCTGGAGCTGCTGGCACGGCTCGTCGAGCGCGGCGGCGAGGTGCTCGAACCGCCCTTCCGCGAGGACCACCTCGCGGCGGCCGACGACGCCGCGCGGCTGCGCGTGGTCGTCGACCAGGTCGCCTCCCTGACCGACGCGTCCGCCCTCGCCTGGCACGCCCGGCTGACCTGACCCGACCCCGGCCCGCCCCGACTGGAGCGGGTGCGGTCCGGGCGTCACCAGGCGGACAGGGTGCCCGCGGTGAGGGAGCCGGTCAGCGAGCCGCCGCTGCCGCCGACGAGGTTGCACTGCACGAGCCGGCTGCCGGCGTCCCAGTCCCGCTCGGTCGGGAAGTAGTAGCTGTAGCGCAGGGCGGCGTCCCCCAGCCCGGCACCGGCCGCGGCCTCGCCGACCGCCGGGCCGCAGCGCGCGTCCGCCTCCGCCGTCAGGGCCTCGTCGCCGGGGAAGAAGTCGTGGAACACCTCCGCCACCGAGTGCACGGCGATCACCTCGCCGCCGTGCGCGACGGTGCAGTCGGCCACCAGGACCGTCCCGGTGTCCAGGCTGCCGGCGTGCTCGTCGAAGCAGTCGCCCGCGGCGAGGTCGTCGATGAGCACCTCGCGCGGCACGGCGGGCGCCGCCGGGTCCGCGGCACCGGGCACGGGCCGGGGATCGGCCGGTGCCGGTTCAGCGGGTGCCGTGGCCGCGGGTGCCGTGGCCGCGGGCGCGGAGCGCGGGGACCGCGCGGCGAGGGAGACGCCGACCCCGGTCACCACGACGACCGCCGCGACCACCAGGCCGGCCAGGACCTCCAGGGACCCCAGCACGACGCCCGCGACCGCCAGCCCGCGGCCGCCGGTGAGGTGCCGCCGGGTGCGGGACAGCGCCACTGCGCCCAGGACGACGGACAGCACCGAGCCGCCGACGAGGGCGAGGACGAACGCCGCCACGGCGAGCGGATCCGTCGGGCGCTGCACGAGCGCCGGTGGCCGTGGGGGCAGACCGGTGCGGTCCCGCGTGTTCACGAACGCGCAGCGTAGGGACGCCGCCGTTCACGCGCCGGGGATTTCCGGTCCGCCCGGCCGGCCGGTCCGGGGACCCTCAGCGCGCCCGGCGCCGTGCGGAGATCACCCCGGTGTCGAAGCCCGCGAGGTGCAGCCCGCCGTGGAAGCGGGCGTGCTCGATCTTCAGGCAGCGGTTCACCACCACGGTCGTGCCCGCCTCGTGCCCGCGGCGGGCGACGTCCTCGTCGGCGAGGCCCAGCTGCAGCCACAGCACCGGCGCGCCCACCGCGAGGGTCTCGTCCAGCACGGCGCCCAGCTCGCTGGGACGGCGGAACACGTCGACGATGTCGGGCACGCCGGGCAGTTCCGCCAGCGACGGGTAGGCGGGCCGGCCCAGCACCTCCCGCTCGTTCGGGTTGACGAACCAGACCTCGAAGTCGGAGCTGGCCAGCAGGTAGGTGCCCACGAAGTACGACGCGCGCGACGGCTTGTTCGAGGCGCCCAGGATCGCCACCGTCCTGCTGCGGCGCAGGATCGACAGCCGCTGGCCCGGGGTGGGGGGCGTCCAGCCGCCGGCGTCGCGCACGGGCGGGGCGTCCTGCGCACCGGTGGCCGGTGCCGCGGGCGCAGCCGGGTCGGCAGCGAGGCTCCCGGTGTCGCCGACGGCACCCGCGGGGGCGGTGCCGCTGCCGGGGTCCGCGGCGCTCACCGCGACACCCCCGCCGTCGCGGCGGTCAGCGCCTGGTCCAGGTCCCACAGCACGTCCTCCACGTCCTCCAGCCCGACGCTGATGCGGATGAGGTCCTCCGGCACGCCCGCCGCCTCCAGCTGCGCGGCCGACAGCTGCTGGTGGGTGGTGGAGGCCGGGTGCAGCACGAGGGTGCGCGCGTCGCCGATGTTGGCCAGGTGCGAGCACAGCTGGCAGTTGTCGATGAACCGCTCGCCGGCTGCGCGACCGCCCACGACCCCGAACGAGAACACCGCGCCGGGGCCCTCCGGCAGGTAGTGCTGCGCGCGCTCGAAGTGGCGGTGGGAGGGCAGCCCGGAGTAGCGCACCCAGCTGACGCGCTCGTCGGCCTCGAGCCACTGCGCCACGCGGCGGGCGTTGGCGACGTGCTCGCGCATGCGCTGCGGCAGCGTCTCCACGCCCATCAGCAGCAGGAACGCCGAGTGCGGCGACAGGGTGGCGCCGACGTCGCGCAGCTGCTCGCTGCGCAGCTTGGTGAGGAACCCGTACTCGGCGAAGTTCCCCCACCACGACAGTCCGCCGTAGCTGGCCACCGGCTCGGTCATCGAGGGGAACCGGCCGTTGTCCCACGGGAAGGTGCCGGCGTCGACCACGACGCCGCCCAGCGTGGTGCCGTGCCCCCCGAGGAACTTCGTGGCGGAGTGGATGACGATGTCCGCGCCGTGCTCGATCGGCCGGCACAGGTAGGGCGTCGCGGTGGTGGCGTCGACGACCAGCGGGACGCCCGCCTCGTGCGCGACGTCGGCCAGGGCCCTGATGTCGGCGACCACCGTGGAGGGGTTGGCGACCAGCTCGGTGAACACGCACCGCGTGTTCTCGGTGATCGCGGCACGCACCGCGTCGGCTTCCGGCTCGACGAACACGGTGTCCACCCCGAAGCGGCGCAGCGTCACGTCCAGCTGGGTGACGGTGCCGCCGTAGAGGTTGTTCGAGGCGACGATCCGATCGCCGGCGCCGGCCAGGGCCGCGAAGGTGAGGAACTCCGCGGACTGCCCCGAGCTGCACGCCAGCGCACCCAGGCCGCCCTCCAGGGAGGCCATGCGCTCCTCCAGCGCCGCCACCGTCGGGTTCGAGATGCGGCTGTAGATGTTGCCGTACTTCTGCAGCGCGAAGAGGTTGGCCGCGTCGGCGGCGTCCTCGAACACGAAGCTGGTCGTCTGGAAGATCGGCACGGCCCGCGCGCCCGTCGTCGGCTCCGGCACCGCGCCGGCGTGCACGGCGCGGGTGCGGAAGCCCCACGCCCGGTCGCTGCCGCCGGCGGGCGCCCGCCCCTCCCGCTGCCCGTCCTGGTCCCGGTCCGGTCGATGGTCGCTGCTCACGGGGCCGATCCTGCCACCCGCGCCCGCGGGCCGGCCGTGTCCGGGTCCGCGCCTAGACTCGCCGCGTGGCAGGCCTGATCGACCCCGACGACCTGCGCGCGGTCAAGGAGCGCGTCCGCATCGACGAGGTGGTCGCCGAGCAGGTGACGCTGCGCCCCGGCGGGGTGGGCTCCTTCAAGGGCCTGTGCCCCTTCCACGAGGAGCGCACCCCCAGCTTCACCGTCCGCCCGGCCGTCGGCCGCTGGCACTGCTTCGGCTGCGGCGAGGGCGGCGACGTCATCGAGTTCGTCCGGCGCATCGACGGCACCACGTTCACCGAGGCCGTGGAGCGCCTCGCCGAGCGCGTCGGCGTGCAGCTGCGCTACGTCGACGACTCCGGCCGCCCGGGCCGCCGCCCGGCCGGCGCCGGGGGAGCGGGGCAGCGCCAGCGGCTGCTGGAGGCGCACAAGCTGGCGGAGGCCTTCTACGCCGAGCAGCTCGAGCAGCCCGGGCCCGCCGAGACGGCCCGCCGCTTCCTGGCCGAGCGCGGCTTCAGCCGCGAGGCGGCGGCCCGCTTCGGCGTCGGCTTCGCGCCCCCCGGCGGTGAGGCGCTGCTGCGCCGGCTGCGGGCGAAGGGCTTCACCGAGGAGGAGCTGACCACCTCGGGCCTGGCGGGGCAGGGCAGCCGGGGCCTGTACGACCGCTTCCGCGGCCGCCTGGTGTGGCCGATCCGCGACGTCAGCGGGCACACCGTCGCCTTCGGCGCCCGGCGCCTGTTCGACGACGACCGCATCGAGGCCAAGTACCTCAACTCCCCGGAGACGCCGGTCTACAAGAAGTCGCAGGCCCTGTACGGCCTGGACCTGGCCAAGCGCGACATCGCCCGCACCAAGCAGGTCGTCGTCGTGGAGGGCTACACCGACGTCATGGCGTGCCACCTGGCGGGGGTGACCACCGCGATCGCCACCTGCGGCACCGCCTTCGGCGAGGAGCACGCCCGCATGGTGCAGCGCATGCTCGGGGACGCCGCCGGCTCCGCGGAGGTCGTCTTCACCTTCGACGGCGACGCGGCGGGGCAGAAGGCGGCGCTGCGCGCCTTCGAGCTGGAGGAGCGCTTCGCGGCGCAGACGTACGTGGCCGTCGAGCCGTCGGGGCAGGACCCGTGCGACCTGCGGCTGTCCTCGGGTGACGCGGCCGTCGCGGCCCTGGTGGCCGGGCGGGTGCCGCTGTTCGAGTTCGCGATCCGCTCGACGATCTCCCGCTACGACCTCGACAGCGAGGCCGGCCGCCTGGCCGCGCTGGACGCGGCCGCCCCGATCGTCGCGACGATCCGCGACCGCGGTCTGCGGCAGCGCTACGCGGTCAACCTGGACCGCTGGACGGGCTTCCTCGACGAGCGCTTCGTGCTGGACCGGGTGCGCCGGCACGCCGGGGACGGGCACGGCGGCCGCGACGGGCACGGCGGGACGTCCCGCCGCAGCGGGACCGGCGAGCAGGCCGCCGCCCGCCCCGCCCCGCCGGCCCAGCGGGTCGACGACGTCGTCGAGCAGCTGGAGCGGCGGGTGCTGTCGTGCGCGCTGCAGGCGCCGTGGGTGGTCGCCGAGGACTTCGCCGAACTGCCCGCCGACGCCTTCACCGCACCCGTGCACCGCGCCGTGCACGACGCGGTCACCGCCGCGGGCGGTCCGCTGGAGGCGCCGCAGGGGCCGGCGTGGGTGGCGGCGGTGCTGGAGTACGCCGACGGCCCCGTCGCGGCGCTGGTGCAGGAGCTGGCCGTGACGGAGCTGCCCGTCAGCGACGAGGAGGAGCTGGAGCGCTGGGGCCGCTCGCTGGTGGCGGCGCTGGCCGGTCAAGCGGCCACCCGCGCGGTCGCCGACGCGCGGCGGCTCCTGCAGCGGCTGGACCCCTCGGCGCAGGCGCAGGAGTACCTGGCGGCCTCCTCGGAGCTGTTCCGCCTGGAGGCCGCCCGGCGGGCCTGGCAGGAGCGCGCGCAGGGGTCCTGACGGGGCCCGGCCCGTGACGCGGGCACCCGGGAGGGGCTGGTACGGTTGACGTGCTGTCGCCGGGGGTTCACCCGGCGGTGGTCCCGCATAGCTCAATTGGCAGAGCAGCCGGCTGTTAACCGGCAGGTTGTTGGTTCGAGTCCAACTGCGGGAGCTCCTCGAGGGGGCGTGCGCACGCACGCCCCCTTCGTCGTCCCCGGCTCCACGGGGACCCGTGGAGGAGGTGGCCGTGCCCGCTCGGCGCTCCAGCGCCCCCGCGGCGATCCTCGTGCCGCTGCTGCTGGTCGTGCTGGCCGTCGCGCTGTGGCGCGCGCTCGCCGGCGGCGCGCCCACCGGGACCGGCGCCGCGACCGGCGACGCGGCCGAGGCGCTGGCCGCGCTCGAGGTGCGTGCCGCCGCCCCCTCCACCGGTTACGAGCGCGAGCTGTTCGGCGACGGCTGGGTGGACGTGGACGCCGACGGCTGCCGCACCCGCGACGACGTCCTGCAGCGGGACCTGACCGGGGTCCGCCTGGGCGAGGACGGCTGCACGGTGCTGTCCGGCACGCTGGAGGACCCCTACTCCGGGGACGAGATCGCCTTCCGCCGCGGGCGGGGCACCAGCGACGACGTGCAGATCGATCACGTCGTCGCGCTCGCCGCCGCCTGGCGCACCGGCGCGCAGGAGCTCAGCGACGACGAGCGCGTCCGCTTCGCCAACGACCCCCTGGAACTGCTGGCCGTGGACGGGGCGCTGAACCAGTCCAAGGGCGACGACGACGCCTCCGAGTGGCTGCCGCCGGTGGGGGAGTGCGAGTACGTCGCCCGGCAGGTCGCCGTCAAGAGCGCGTGGGGGCTGTGGGTGACGCCCGCCGAGGGCGAGGCGATGGCCGACGTCCTCGCCGGCTGCCCCGGGCAGGAGCTGCCCGGTCCCTGAGACGGCCGGGCGGCCGCAGCCGCCCGGTGCGGACCGGTGGGGCCCGGTGCGGCGCACCGGCGAGGGGGCCCGCGCACCTCCGCCGATGCCCTACGCTGATCGGACCATCCAGAGCGGCCGAGAGACCTGGCTCGACGACGCCGCAGCAACCCCCCTCGGGAGGGTGCTCATGCCGGGACCGATGGGAGGGTTCTGTTGACCTACTCCGGCGACCTCACGGCGCGTGAGGCGTTCGAGCTGCTGCGCGACGACGGCGACGCCGTCCTCGTGGACGTCCGCACCGAGGCGGAGTGGACGTACGTCGGGGTGCCCGACACCGCCGAGCTGGGCAGGTCGCCGATCTTCGCCTCGTGGTTGCCGGTGGAGCAGGACGCGCCCGGTGCGAGGTTCCTCGCGGAGCTGGCGCGCGCGGGCGTCGAGCCGGGCCACCGCGGCCCGGTGGTGTTCCTGTGCCGCTCGGGCAAGCGGTCCGTCGCCGCCGCCGAGGCCGCCACGGCCGCCGGCATCGGCCCCAGCTACAACGTCCTCGACGGCTTCGAGGGAGACCTGGACGAGCACGGGCACCGCGGCGGCGCCGGCTGGCGCGCGCAGGGCCTGCCGTGGAGGCAGTCGTGAACGAGCAGCGACCGCGCCCCTGGCGCCCCGACACCACCGCCGTGCGCGGCGGCCTGGCCCGCTCGGGTTTCGAGGAGACCTCCGAGGCGATGTACCTGACGTCCGGGTACGTCTACGACTCCGCCGCTGCCGCCGAGGCCGCGTTCACCGGTGAGGTCGACCGCTACGTCTACTCCCGCTACGGGAACCCCACGGTCTCGGTGTTCACCGAGCGGCTGCGGCTGCTGGAGGGCGCCGAGGCGTGCTACGGACTGGCCAGCGGCATGTCCGCGGTGTTCTACGCCCTGGGGGCGTTGCTGGGTGCCGGCGACCGGGTCGTGGCCGCCCGCAGCCTGTTCGGCTCCTGCTACGTCATCCTCGACGAGATCCTGCCCCGCTGGGGCGTGACGACGGAGTTCGTCGACGGCGAGGACCTCGCGCAGTGGGAGCGGGCCCTGGCCACGCCCGCGCAGGCGGTGTTCTTCGAGACCCCGGCGAACCCCATGCAGACCCTCGTGGACATCGAGGCGGTCGCGGATCTCGCCCACGCGGCCGGCGCGGTCGTGGTGGTGGACAACGCCTTCGCCAGCCCGGTGGGCCAGCGGCCGCTGCAGTTCGGCGCCGACGTCGTCGTGTACTCCGCGACCAAGCACATCGACGGCCAGGGGCGCGTGATGGGCGGCGCCGTCCTGGGCACCGCGGAGTTCGTCGGGGGCCGCCTCCAGGAGCTGACCCGGCACACCGGGCCCACCCTGAGCCCGTTCAACGCGTGGACGCTCGCCAAGGGCCTGGAGACCCTCGGCCTGCGGGTGCGGCACTCCGCTGCCACCGCGCTGCGCATCGCCGAGCACCTCGAGGTCGGCCCCGGCGTGCGCTGGGTGCGCTACCCGCTGCTGCCCTCGCACCCGCAGTTCGACCTCGCGAAGCGCCAGATGGAACTGGGCGGCACCGTCGTCACGTTCGAGCTCGACGCCCCCGCCGGGCGGGGCAAGGAACGCGCCTTCGAGGTGCTCGACGCGCTGCGCACCATCGACATCTCCAACAACCTCGGTGACGCGAAGTCCCTCGCGACCCACCCCGCCACCACGACGCACCGCCGCCTCGGCGAGCAGGGTCGCGCCGCCATCGGCCTGTCCGACGGCGTGCTGCGGCTGTCGGTGGGCCTGGAGGACCCCGAGGACCTGCTCGACGACCTCGACCGCGCACTGCGCGGCTGACGACCGACCCCACGAACGGAGCACCCGTGACCAGCACGCCCCGCCGCATCGAGGTCAGCCACGCAGGCAGCCTCCCGCGCACCCCCGAGCTCATCGCCGCCAACGACGCCCGCGAGCTCGCCGAGGACGGCCTGACCCTCCAGCGCACCCCCGAGTTCGAGGCGCTGCTCACCGACGCCGTCGTCGACCTCGTGCGCCGCCAGCGCGACCTCGGCATCACGCTCGTCGGTGACGGCGAGTACGGCAAGGCCATGACGAGCACGGTGGACTACGGCGCCTGGTGGTCCTACTCCTTCCAGCGGGTGGCCGGCCTGGAGGTGACGGGCGAGGACATCTTCAGCCAGCCCACCGTGCGTTCCGAGCCGGGGAGGGTGCAGCTGACCAGCTTCCCGGACCGCCGCGACTGGCAGCTGTTCCACGAGGCCTACACCGACCCCACGTCGGGGATCTCGACGGGCAAGACCGCCACGGCCTTCCCCGCCACCACCGGCCCGCTGCGCTACGTGGGCCAGGAGGCCATCGCCTCCGACGTCGCCAACCTCGTCGCCGGCCTGGACGCGGCCGGGCTCGAGCGCAGCCAGGGGTTCATCACCTCCCTGTCGCCCGGCAGCGGCGCACGCATCTCCAACCGGTACTACGCCACCGACGAGGAGCACATCTGGGCCTGGGCGGAGGTGATGCGCGAGGAGTACCGCGCCGTCGTCGACGCCGGCCTGGTGCTGCAGATCGACGACCCCTCCATCGCGGAGAACTGGGACCAGATCAACCCCGAGCCCGGCGTGGAGGACTACCGCGCGTTCACGAAGGTCCGCGTCGAGGCCCTCAACCACGCCATCCGCGACCTGCCGGCCGAGCAGGTCCGCTTCCACCTGTGCTGGGGCAGCTGGCACGGCCCGCACACCACCGACATCGAGTTCCGGCACATCGCCGACCTCATGCTGGAGATCAACGCCGGTTCCTACTCGTTCGAGGCGGCCAACGTCCGCCACGAGCACGAGTGGAAGGTGTGGAAGGACCTGGGACTCCCGGCCGGCAAGAAGATCGTGCCCGGCGTCGTCGGCCACGCCACGAACGTGGTGGAGCACCCCGAGCTCGTCGCTGACCGCATCGAGCGGTTCGCCTCCGTCGTCGGCCCGGAGAACGTCATCGCCTCCACCGACTGCGGCCTCGGCGGCCGGATCCACCCGCAGATCGCCGTCGCCAAGCTCGCCGCGCTGAGCGAAGGGGCGCGGATCGCGAGCGAGCGCCTGTTCGGCTGAGGGGCGCGCGGCCGCACCGGGTAGTCTCCCCGTGCGGGGACGACCCGCACGGGGCGGTAGCTCAGCCGGTCAGAGCAGGGAACTCATAATTCCTCGGTCGTGGGTTCGAGCCCCACCCGCCCCACCTCGCGGACCTGCGACCGGTCGCCGCCGGTGCTGCTGGGGCGCAGCGCCCTCCGCGCGTGCGACGGCTTCGGCCCGGGGGGAGGCCTTGAGGGGGCAGGGGTTCGGCCCGTGCGGGCGCACCGGTGCTCACCGTCGGACGTGATCCCTGAGGCGCTCAGGGTCTGCGCCCCCACGTGGTCCCGCTGCACGACCACGTGCCGAGGCGCTCGGTGATGCGCCCGCTCGTCGTGGCGACCACGCGCTCGCCGGTGCTGATGCTGGTGAGGAACAGGTACTTCCCGTCCGGCGAGTACGTGAACCCCCGCTGGCGGTCAGGGGCATCACCTCGCGGTTCCTGCCGGTGTCGGCGTCGACGGTCTCGATGCGGGGACCCCCGCCGTACGCGATCCGCCCGCCGTCCGGCCGGTACACGGGGTGGCTCCGGTATCGGGCGGGGAGTGTCGAGGCGCCACCGGTGACCGCGAGGGTGCGAACACCGTCGGTGCTGCCGGATGCGATCCTGCCGCCCCCGGGGTCCCGGCTGGGTGAGTAGTCCCAGGCGTCGGGTGTGTTCGCGACGTTCCGCACGAGAGCACCCGTCTGGGGACTGGTGATCTCCACGTCCCCGTCGCGGGAGACGGCCAGCTGCTCGCCGTCGGGTGACCAGGACGTGCTGCTGGCCGGGGCGCCGATCGGGCGAGGCGGTGGCAGTCGACCACGTCCACGATGAACAGCTTCTCGCAGGCCTTGTCGTTGTGCCCGCTGATGGCGAGGTAGCGGCCGCTCGGCGAGAACGACGTGCTCCCGGGCCACGGCGCGATGTGGAAGGCGGTCCACTGCCCGTCGGCCGGTGCCCCCGACAGGCGGGGCGCGACGAGTTCGGGCCCTGGCCGACGTAGACCTTCGGGCCGTTCGGCCCCGGTAGCTGAGCCGCCGCCGGCGTGGACGTCAGAGCGACGGCGAGCGCCGCGCCGAGGGTGGCGAGGAGGGTGCGTTCGACGGTTCTCCCTTGATCGTCGGAGCAGGCGCGAGGCCGCTGCGGGCGGACCGGTCCGGAGCGGGAACGGCGGTCCGGGCCCAGGCCCAGGTCCGGGCCCGGGCACGGCCGGCGCTGCGCCCGTGCAGGTGGTGGCGCCCCCGGGCCTGCCGCGGAACGTGCACGCCCCCTGCTGCGGCCAGGAGCCCCCCGTGTCCGCTCGCGGGGGACCACGCGACGGTGCCGGTGGCGCGCTCGTCGGCGGCACGCCGGAACGGGGCCCGCCCGTCAGGGCTTGCGACCCCAGGCGAACGTCCAGCACCCCGAGTAGCCGTACCGCTCGACGACCCGACCGCTCGTGGTGACCACGACGCAGTCGTCCCCGGTGACGGCGCTGCGGAAGGCGAAGCGCGTGCCGTCGGGGGAGTAGGTCATGTTCCCGCCGGCGGTGATGGGCGTGACGCTCACACCGCCGCCGGTGACGGCGTCGGCGGTGGCGATGCGGCTGTCGGCCGTGCGGACGTAGGCGATGCGCTTGCCGCCCGGGTGGTAGTCCGGATCCGTGGCGTCACGCACGAGGACCTTCGAGGAGCCCCCCGTGGCGGCGACGGTGCGCACGACGCTCCGGCCGTCCTCGACGACGCCGTAGGCGATCCGTCCACCGCCGGGGTGCCAGGACAGCCCGGACTCCAGCGTGGAGGGGGTGTTCGTCAGCCGGCGGATCGTCGCGCCGGTCTGCGGGCTGACCACGTAGACGTCGCCACCGCGCGAGATCGCCAGCTGCTTGCCGTCCGGGGACCAGGCCAGGTCCCCGGCCGCAGCGCCGATCGCCCGCGGCGGGTAGCAGTTGACGGTGTCGACGACGTACAGGTTGGTGCCCATCTCCGGGTTCCAGCCGCTGAAGGCGTAGTAGCGCCCCGAGGCGGAGAACGCACCGCCCCCTTCCGGCATCTGGTCGAAGGGCGTCCAGTCGTCGTCGTGGTCGTACGGGTACCCGTTCAGGCACGGGGCGCGGAAGTCGGTGCCGTCCGAGATGGACGCGATCGGGCCGTTGGGCCCGGGGTGCTGGGCGGCCGCCCCGGTGGTTGTGCCCACCACCACCGCCGCCGCGGCTGCGGCGCCCGCGGCGAGGGTGGTCAGGAAGCGCTTCATCGGTCTCCCCTTCGTCGTCGGGGCGGCGGCACGGCACCACCGTCCCGAGGACCACGCTAGGAGTTCCCCGTGCGCCGCGAGGGGGGATCAGCGGTACGGGGTTGACACCCCTTCGGGGGGCGTCACCGCCACAGCCTCCCGTGCCACCTCAGACCCTTGAACAGGCGCACCGAGATGCGCCCCCGCGAGTCGACCGTCGCACGCCCGAACCGCTTGGAGAAGCTGACGCCGCGGTTCGAGGCGTTCAGCCGAACACCGCGACCGAGAGCCTTCGAGCGCCGGAAGAACAGACCCATGCCGCGGGAACGCACCCGCCCCCGTCCCGGTTCCGGAGGGGGGCGGCGCGTCAGAGCAGGTACCGGTACAGCGGCTCCGTCGCGGAGATCCGCTCGAAGGACGGGGGAGCGGCCGCCATCCGCTCCAGCAGCGCCGGCAGCTCCTCCTTCGAGGGGATCTCGATGCCCACCAGCGCCGGGCCGGTCTCCCGGTTGCTGCGCTTGACGTACTCGAACAGCGTGATGTCGTCGTCCGGGCCCAGCACCTCGTCGAGGAACCGGCGCAGCGCACCCGGCTCCTGCGGGAAGTCCACCAGGAAGTAGTGCTTGCGCCCCTCGTGCACGAGCGCCCGCTCCACGATCTCCGCGTACCGGCTGACGTCGTTGTTGCCGCCGGAGACCACGCACACCACGCTCTGACCCGGCTCCACGCTCAGCGCCTCCGCCAGCGCAGCCGTCGCCAGCGCCCCCGCCGGCTCGGCGATGATCCCGTCGGTCTGGTACATCGCCAGCATCTCCACGCAGATCGCGCCCTCGGGCACCGTCACCAGCTCCACCAGCTCCACCGGCGCCCCGGCGACCACGGCGTGCGTCACGTCCCCCACGCGCCGCACCGACGCGCCGTCGACGAAGGAGTCCAGCTGCTCCAGCCGCACCGGGCCCCCGGCGGCCAGCGCCGCCGCCATCGAGGGCGCCCCCGCCGGCTCCACCCCCACCACGCGCACCCCCGGGTGCCGCTCGCGCACCCACGTCAGCACACCGGCCAGCAGCCCCCCGCCGCCGACGGGCACCACCAGCACGTCCGGCGGCGCCTCGCCCAGCGCGGCCAGCTGCTCCACGACCTCCACGGCGACCGTGCCCTGCCCGGTCAGCGTGCGGGCGTCGTCGAAGGCGGGCACCACGGTCGCGCCGGTCTCGCGCGCCTCCTGCGCCGCGGCGGCCGCGGACTCGTCGTAGGTGTCGCCGAGCACGACGGTCTCCACGTACTCCTGGCCCAGCGCGGCGATCCGGTCGCGCTTCTGCCGCGGCGTGGTGCGCGGCACGTAGATGCGCCCGCGCACCCGCAGCGCCGCGCACGCGTACGCCACGCCCTGCGCGTGGTTGCCCGCGCTGGCCGTCACCACGCCGCGCGCCCGCTCCCCGTCGGTGAGCTGGGCGATGAGGTTGTGGGCGCCGCGCAGCTTGTAGGAGCGCACCACCTGCAGGTCCTCGCGCTTGAGCCGCACGTGCGCGCCGGTCGCCGCCGACCAGCGCGGGTTCGTCGCCAGAGGGGTGCGCGTGGCCACCCCGGCGAGGCGCCGGGCGGCCGCCTCGACCGCCGCGGCATCGGGCAGGGGCGTCGTCGCGGCCGGGTGCGGCACCTCTAGCGTCATGGGCCGATCCTCCCGCGAGCGCGCCGGTGCTCGCGACGAGGGGCCGGGGACGAGGGGTCGAGGGGGTGGCACCGGTGCTGGACGGGGCGCAGGACGTGGTGCGCACGGCGGTTCTCTTCGCCGCCGCCGCCCTGCTGGAGATCGGCGGCGCGTGGCTGGTGTGGCAGGGCGTGCGCGAGCACCGCGGCTGGTGGTGGTGCGGGCTGGGTGCGCTCGCGCTGGCCGGGTACGGGTTCGTCGCGGCCTTCCAGACCGAGGCGTCCTTCGGGCGGGTGCTCGCCGCCTACGGCGGCGTGTTCGTCGCCGGCTCGCTGCTGTGGGGCGTGGTGGCCGACGGCTTCCGGCCCGACCGGTGGGACCTGACGGGGGCGGCGGTGTGCCTGGTGGGGGCCGCGATCATCGTGCTGGCCCCGCGGGACCGCTGACCGCCCCGACCCCCGAGGGGGGTGGGGCGGCGCCGGACCGGGAAGCGCCTCACGGCGCATCGCCGCTCGTAGCGGCTCCAGTTGGGACCCGGGGCTTACCGCGGCCCGGCGCCTCGACCAGTGTAACGACGCACCCTGGGCCGGTGGCGAGCCGAGCGCGTCAGCCGAGCTCCCCGGCGCGCCAGCGGTGGGCCACGACCTCCAGCTGCTCGGCCGTGCGCAGCAGCCGCGCCGCCGAGCGCGTCAGCGCTGCCGCGGCGTCCTCGGGGTCGGCGTGGTGCTCGGTGCGGCGGGGCTCGTCGGCGTGGTGGGCACGCCCCACGGCGACGATCCGGCAGAACGCCGCAGCCCGCTCCAGGGTCACCGCGAAGTCGCCCTCGGCCACGCCGGTGAGGACCTGGTCGACGACCGCGGCGACCTCCGCGGGCCCCGGCGGGTCCGCCACCCCTGCCAGCACCTCCAGGACGGGCGCGTGCCGACGGCCCTCGGCGAACTGCTGCGCCACCGCCGCGGGGGAGCGCTGCACCCACGTGCGCAGCACGTACAACCGCCAGAGCGCACCCGCCAGGGAGTCCGCGGGGGCGTCCGCCCACAGCGAGGCGATCACCTCCAGGCCCTCCTCCTGCGCCAGCCGCACCACCCGCCGCGTGACCTCCGCGTCCTGCGCGGAGCGGGCGCCGTGCACCAGGGCGCTGGCGGCCGCGTGCGCGGCCTCCTGCACCGCGGAGGGGTCCACGCCGCCGGCCAGGGCGACGAGGGCGTCGTCCCCGGGCATCGCGGGGCGGTGGTGGCGGCGGGGCGGCTGCGCGCCGGGGACGTCGGGCACGGGGCGATGCTGCCACCGCGCGCGGGCCGCCGCCGCACGGCCCCGGACCGCGCGGGGGGCGGGGCGGGGCTCAGCCGGCGAAGGGCGGCGGCGGGGCGGCCAGCGTGGCGCGGGGGCAGTCGCGCAGCCGCAGCCCGCCGTGGCTGAGCGCCTCGTCGCACAGCGAGTCCACGCTCCAGCCGAGGGCGCTGCCGAAGCGGGTCACCGTCACCCGGTAGACGGTGATCTCGTAGCGCGTGGGCGTGCCGTAGGCCACGTGGATGCGCCCGATGAG
This sequence comes from Kineococcus esterisolvens, assembly GCF_050871405.1. NCBI lineage: Bacteria > Bacillati > Actinomycetota > Actinomycetes > Kineosporiales > Kineosporiaceae > Kineococcus > Kineococcus esterisolvens. The sequence continues at coordinate 22,240 of NZ_JBJLRI010000002.1, read as the reverse complement.
CTCGGCGCCGGCGACGTTCTCCGGGCCGTTCCACGGCCGGTCGAAGCGGCTCCACAGGCTGGGCCCGGTCTGCCAGACCCCGCCGTTCTGCACGTCGCGCAGCGCCAGCTCGACCAGGACCGAGCGGGCGGCCTCCTCGGGCACGATGGCGGCCGGGCGGATGACCTCCGACAGCTCACCCTGCGAGGACGTCCCCGCTTCCGGGACCGGTGGTTCGTGCACCCCGTCCCATCGGCACGCCGGGCCCGGACCTGAAGGCCGTGCCGCACCCCGGCCGGGGCCGTGCGGCGCCCGGGCGCGACACGCGGGCGCGTCGCGCGGTGGTGGTGCGCGCGGAGGCCGTGAGGCATGATGACCGCAACAGCACGTCCGGTAGTCGTTCGGACACGTTCACCTGCGTGGTGCGGGGTCGTTGGGGAAGACGCCCTTCACACCGATGCAGAGGAGGACGGCATGTCCGGTGCGATCACCCGCGGCGTGCTCTACGTGCACTCCGCACCGCGAGCGCTCGTCCCGCACATCGAGTGGGCGGCCGGCGGTGTCCTCGGCGTGCGCGCGTCCTTCGACTGGACCGCGCAGCCGATCGCGCAGGGCTGCCTGCGCGCGGAGTACTCCTGGCAAGCGGCGCAGGGCTCCGGTGCCCGGCTCGCCTCCGCGCTGCGCGGGTGGGCGCACCTGCGCTTCGAGGTCACCGAGGAACCCAGCCAGGGCTGCGACGGCGGGCGCTGGAGCCACACCCCTTCCCTGGGCATCTTCCACGCGGTCACCGACGTGCACGGCAACGTCCAGGTCCCCGAGGACCGGGTGCGCGCCGCCCTGGAGCTGCTCGACGGGCCGGCCGCCGACCCCGCCGCCGCCCGGCGCGCCCTGGCCCTGGCCGTCGGGGAGGCGTGGGACTGCGAGCTGGAGGTCTTCCGGCACGCCGGGGACGACACCCCTGTGCGCTGGCTGCACCACGTCGGCTGAACGACCTGCGAGCACCCGCACGCGCGAGGGCCCCGCACCCACCGGGTGCGGGGCCCTCACGCGTGGGCGGCCGCTCAGACCGAGGCGAACACCACGCTGACGTTGTGCCCGCCGAAGCCGAAGGCGTTGTTGATCCCGACCAGCCGGGCCCCGCCGTTCAGCGGTCGCGGGTCCTTGCGCACGACGTCCAGGGTGACCTCGGGGTCGAGGTCGTCCACGTTGATCGTCGGCGGCGCCATCCGCTCGCGCAGGGCGAGGATCGTCAGGATGCTCTCCACCGCGCCGGCCGCGCCCAGCAGGTGCCCGGTCATCGACTTGGTGGCCGAGACCGCGATGCCCTCCGCCGCGTCCCCCAGCGCCAGGCGCAGGCCCTTGTCCTCGGCCACGTCGCCCGCGGGCGTGGAGGTGGCGTGGGCGTTGACGTGGACGACGTCGGCGGCCGAGACACCGGCCGACTGCAGCGCGTCGCGCACCGCACGGCTGACGCCCGCGCCCTCCGGCTCGGGGGCGGCGACGTGGTGCGCGTCGGCCGACAGGCCCGCTCCGAGCAGCTCGGCGTGGATCCGCGCCCCGCGGGCCCGGGCGTGCTCCTCGGACTCCAGCACGACGATGCCGGCGCCCTCGCCCAGCACGAAGCCGTCGCGCTGGGTGTCGAAGGGCCGCGAGGCCCGCGCCGGGTCCTCGTTGCGCCGCGAGAGCGCGTGCATCGACGCGAACGAGGCGATGGGCAGGGGGTGGATGGCCGCCTCCGTGCCGCCGGCGATGACCACGTCCGCGCGGCCGCTGCGGATCATGTCGGCGCCGTAGGCGAGCGCCTCCGCCCCCGAGGCGCACGCGCTGACGGGGGTGTGCGCGCCGGCGCGCGCGGTGAACTCCAGGCTGACGGCGGACGTGGGGCCGTTGCCCATGAGCATCGGCACGGTCAGCGGCAGGACGCGGCGCGCGCCCTTCTCGCGGAGGGTGTCGTAGGCGGTCAGCAGGGTCCAGATGCCGCCGATGCCGGTGGCGACCACCGAGGCCAGCCGCAGCGGGTCGACGTCGGGGGTGCCGGCGTCCGCCCACGCCTCACGGGCGGCGATCACGGCGAACTGCTGGGAGGGGTCCAGGCGCTTGACCTCGCGGCGCTCCAGGACCTGCTCGGCCGCCACGGCCGCCTGCGCGGCGAACGTGACGGGCAGCTCGTACTCCTCGGTCCACGGGGCGCTGATGGGACGCGCCCCGGAGGTGCCGGCGAGGACGGCCTCCCACGTGGAACGGACGTCCCCGCCGAGCGGTGTCGTCGCTCCCATCCCTGTGACGACGACGCGGCGAGCGGTCGCGGTCATGGTCGGTCAACTCCTTCTCGAGCGGTGACGGCTGCGGTGCCGGGCCGGCCCGCGGGGTGCGGGCCGGCGTCGCGGCGGTGCGGGCTGCTCAGCCCTGGGCCTGGGAGATGTAGGCGACGGCGTCGCCCACGGTCCGCAGGTTCTTCACGTCCTCGTCGGGGATGCGCACGCCGAACTTCTCCTCGGCGTTCACGACGATCGTCATCATCGACAGCGAGTCGATGTCGAGGTCGTCGGTGAAGGACTTGTCGGCCTGCACGCTGTCGGTGGGCAGGCCCGTCTCCTCGTTCACGATCTCGGCGAGACCGCTGAGGATCTCCTGCTCACTGGCCATGCGTCGCTCCTTCGGTGTGGGTGGCCGGTGATCCGGTCACCGCGTCGGCCTGGTGCGCGGTCCGCGCCCAGGGGTCGGTGGGGCCGCCGGGGCGGCTCAGGGCAGGCGGACGACCTGCGCGGCGTAGGACAGGCCGGCGCCGTAGCCGATGAGCAGGGCCAGACCGCCGGAGGGGGCGTGGCCGTCGGCGACGGCGCGCTCCATGGCCAGCGGCACGCTGGCCGCGGAGGTGTTGCCCATGTCGACGATGTCGCGGGCCACGTGCACCGACTCGGGCAGCTTCAGCTGCTTGACCATCGCGTCGATGATGCGCGCGTTCGCCTGGTGCGGCACGAAGACGTCGATCTCCTCGGCGCTCACGCCGGCGGCGTCCAGGGCCCGCTGGGCCACCGGGGCCATCTGCCACACCGCCCAGCGGAAGACCGACTGGCCCTGCTGCTCCAGGTAGGGCCACTTCTCGGGCTCCTGGGCGGCGGCCTCGGCGGCGATCGGGTCCGCGGCGGCGGCGCGCGAGGCGCGCAGGTCCAGCCAGGAGAACTTCGAGCGGATGGCGTCGGCCTGCGAGCCGTCCGAGCCCCACACGGTGGGGCCGATGCCGACGTCGGCCGAGGGCCCCACCACCGCGGCGCCGGCGCCGTCGGCGAACAGGAACGCGGTGGAGCGGTCGTGCTTGTCGGTGAAGTCGGAGAGCTTGTCGACCCCCACCACCAGCACGTTGCCCGCCGTGCCGCCGCGCACGAGGTCGCTGGCGAGGGCGACGCCGTGGCAGAAACCGGCGCAGCCGGCGGAGATGTCGAAGGCGGCGGCGGGGGTGGCGCCGAGGCGGTCGGCGAGCACGGCCGCCGCCGCCGGCGTCTGGTAGGGGTAGGAGACGGTCGCCAGGACGACCGCGTCGATGTCGGAGCCGGTCAGGCCGGCCGCGGCCAGCGCCTTGGCCGAGGCGTCCTCGGACATGTCCACGACGCCGACGTCCTCGGCCGCCCAGCGGCGGGTCCGGATGCCGGTGCGCTGCTGGATCCACTCGTCGGAGGAGTCGATCCAGGTGCACACCTCCTCGTTGCCGATCAGCCGCGGCGGCCGGTGCGCGCCGATGCCGAGGATGCGCGAGTGCCGCGCGGCGGAGGACTGGATGTCGGTCACTGGACGCCTCCTGCGCCGGCCGTCGCGGCCGCGGCCGCCCCGTGCTCGGCGATCAAGGTTCGGGCCCGCTCGAGGTCGGCGGGCGTCTTCAGGGCGAGGACGTCGATCCCCTTCAGCTGGCGCTTGGCGAGGTTCACCAGCGTCCCGGCCGGGGCCAGCTCGATCAGCGCGGTGACGCCGAGGCGGCGGAACGCCTCGGTGCACAGGTCCCAGCGCACGGGCCGGCTGACCTGCGCCACCAGGCGGGGCAGCAGCTGCGCGCCGTCGGTGACCAGCTCGCCGTCGGCGTTGGCCGCCAGCGGCACGGTGGCGGTGCCCGGCTCCAGCCCGGCGGCCAGCTCGCGCAGGGTGCCGACGGCGGGCGCCATGTGCTCGGTGTGGAACGCCCCGGCCACCTGCAGCGGCACCACCCGGGCCTTCGCCGGGGGCTCGTCGGCCAGCGCCCGCAGCGCGGGCAGCTCACCGGCGGCGACGACCTGCCCGCCGCCGTTGTCGTTGGCGGCCGTCAGGCCCAGCCGGGACAGGGCCGCGGCGACCTCGGCGGGGTCGCCGCCCAGGACGGCGCTCATGCCGGTGGGCCGGGCCGCCGCGGCGGCGGCCATCGCGCGACCCCGCTCGCGGACCAGCACCAGGGCCTGCTCGGGGCTCAGGGCGCCGGTGGCGGCCGCGGCGGTCAGCTCGCCGACGGAGTGCCCGGCCACGGCGCCGGCGACCCGGGCCAGCTGCGCCGGGCCGTCGACGAGCTCGCGCAGCGCCACCAGCCCGGCCGCGACGATGAGCGGCTGGGCGACGGCGGTGTCGCGCAGCGTCTCGGCGTCCGAGACGGTGCCGTGCGCCACGAGGTCGTCGCCGACGACGGCGGAGGCCCAGCGCAGCCGGTCGGCGACGCCGGGCAGCTCCAGCCAGGGGGCCAGGAAGCCCGGGGACTGCGAACCCTGGCCGGGGAAGACGAAGACGAGCACCTGACGAGCGTGCCCTGCGTCACCTGGTGTTCACGGTCACGACGCTCACGGACTTTGCCCGTGCGTGTTGTGGGATACCTACAAGACCTCTCGTGCCGTCCCGGGGGTCGGCACGCAGCGTGAGGAGTCGTCACGCTCGACCGGCGGGCCTGCCGCGGGCCTGCCGCGGCGGCTCACCCCGCGTCCCGGCCGCCGTCCCGGCCGCCCTGCGGCCCCGCCTGCGCCAGCCGGCCCAGCGCGAGCGCCACCTGCAGCACGAACCGCTCCCGCGGCTCGGTGGGCGTCCACCCGCACACCTCCCCGACCCGGCGCAGGCGGTAGCGGACCGTGTTGGCGTGCACGAACAACGCGCGCGCGCACGCCTCCAGCGACCCCCCGGACTCCAGGTAGGCGGCCAGCGTCTCCAGCAGCGCCCCGCCCGCCCGCGCCAGCGGCACGTACGCGCGGTCCACCAGGGCGCGGCGAGCCGTCGCGTCGCCGGACAGGGCCCGCTCCGGCAGCAGGTCGTCGGCCTCCACCGGCCGCGGCGCCCGGGGCCACGCCCGCGCGGCCACCACCCCCGCCAGGGCCGCTCGGGCCGAGCGCGCGGCGACCGGCAGGGACGGCACGGTGGGGCCCACCACCACCGGGCCGGGGCCGAACTCCGTCACGGCCAGCCCCGCGGCCGTCTCGCGCAGGTCCGCCACCCCCGACAGGACGACGATCAGCCGGTCGCCCTGCACGCCCACCAGCGCCTCGCCGCCGGCCGCCCGGGCCGCCTTGCGCACCCGCGGCACCACCCCGCCGGGCGTCTGCTCCCCGGCGGCGCCGATGACCACGGCCGTCGGTGCGTCCAGGGTCCAGCCCAGCGCTGCGGCCCGGGAGGCGATGGTGTCCTCCCCGTCGCCGCGCAGGACGGCGTCGACCACGAGAGCCTCCAGCCTCGCGTCCCACGCCCCCCGGCTCTCCGCGGCTCTCGCGTACACCGCCGCCGCCGCGAAGGCGACCTCCCGGGAGTAGCGCAGCAGCGCCTCGCGGGCCAGCACCTGCTCGCCGGGGCGGGACTCGCCCACGACGGCGTCGAGCCCCTCCTCCACGACCGTGATGGCCGTGCGCACGAGCTCCACCGTCTGCTGCAGCGTCACCGAGCGCATCAGCTCCCGCGGGGCGGTGCTGAAGACGGCGGTGGCGGCCAGCACGGCGGGGTCCGGCTCGGTCAGCCAGCGCACGAAGTCCGTGAACCCCGCCTGGGCCACCAGCCCCACCCAGGAGCGCTCGTCCGGCGGCAGCGCCGCGTACCACGGCAGACCCTCGTCCATGCGCGCGGCGATGGCCGAGGCGAAGGTCCCGGCTGCCGCCTCCAGTCGCCGGACGGTGTCCTCGGACAGCTCGGCGGAGTGCGGGGGCACGTGCGCGAGCGTACGGCGACGGGACGCCGGCGGGCCCCTGGGCTAGGGTTCGAGGGCTGGGTCCTCCTCCTGCGCCGGCACCCGCCGGCCCCGGGGGCCGGTGACGCAGGACGTGCCGGGCCCCGTCGCGGGAGCCGACGAGGACGCCGGGGAGGGGACGCATGGGACTGCTCGACCGTTGGCGCCGACGCCCCGCGCAGGGGACCCGCACCGGGGAGGCGGGCCGGCGCAGGCGCCGCCGCAACGCCCCGGTCGCGCCGGTCCTCGGGGAGGCCGCGCTGCGCGAGGCCCTGCACGACGACCCGAACGACGCCGAGGCGTTCGACGCCATGGCCGAGACCGTCCGTACCCGCGCCGCCGAGGCGCACGTGGCCGACCACCCCGCCGAGGGGCACGAGGCCGAGGACGCCCGCCGCGCCGCCGACAACGCCGTGTGGGCGCTGGCGGAGGAGCTGGCGCAGAGCCCGCGGGCGTGGCGGCCCCTGCTGGTGCTGGGGCGCCTGTCGCTGCACGACGACCGCGAGGCGGCCCTGCGCCGCCTGGGCATCGCCGCCGAGCGCGACCCCTCCGGCACCGGCCTGGCCGAGGCCCTGGGGATCCTGCGGGACGCGGGCATGAACGACGAGGCGCTCAGCCTCGGAGTGGGCCACTGGCGCCCGCGCGAGCACGACGTCGAGGCCGGCCGGCACCTGGTGGCCGCCGCCATCGACTCCGGCCGGCTCGCCGAGGCCCGGCGCCACCTCAAGGCGCTGGGGGAGCACCCCGACCAGGGGCGCGTGGCACCGCTGCGCGCCGAGCTGGAGGAGGCCATCGCCCGGGCGGACCGGGCGCACCGCTGACCCCTCCCGGCCGGCGGCTCCGGACGGCCCGGGGCGCCGGTCCAGCCCACCCGACCGCTCGTCGTGCGCTGGTGACCCGCTGGTGACCCGCCCCTGACGTCCCGGTGACGGGGGTGGAACGTGAGTGCGCATCGCGTGACGCTCAGTGACGTCGGGCCGCTCAGGCGGTTGACAGCTCCTTCACAGGTCACCGAAGGTGAGCCCGACCCGCAGCCGCACGGGGGGCGCGCGAGCGCGCGGCGGGGTCGAGGAGAGCACCGAGCACCGCCGCCCCCACCTCCCACGTCGGACCCCGGCCTCTGGTGGTTGCCATGTCTGCGGAGACCTCCCCGCTGTCCTCGACCCTCCCCCTCCCCGGGGACGTGCCCGCGCGCATCCCGGCCTCCAGGTGCCCCTCGACCGCCCGAGCCAGCGCGGGAGCACCGCGCGACGTCGCCGCGGTCCCGGCCCAGGCGTCCGGCCCCCAGCGCTCACCCGCGCCGCCGGGCGCTCGCGGCACCTTCCGCGTCCTCGTGTGCGGGGTGCCGCCGGTGACCGCCCACGGCATCGTCACCGCCGCCGGGCAGCAGCACGGGCTGCACGCCGAGCGCCTGCGCGACCTCGGTGAGCTGCAGGAGCACCTCACCACCGCCGGCCCGGCCCGCGCCGCGGCGTGCGGGACCCGCGTGGTGCCGACCACGGTGGTGCTGACCACGCTCGCCGCCGCGCGGGCCACCGCTCACCTCCTGCAGCGCTGCGCGGGCCCCCGGGCGGTGCTGGTCGTCCTGCTCGACGACCCGGGCCCCGCCCACCACGTCGAGGCGCTGCGCGCCGGGGCCCGCGGCGTCGCCCACGCCGGTGCGCCGCTCGACGACCTGCTCGCCGTGGTCACCGCGGCCGCCCACGGCTTCACCGTCCTGCCGGCCCCCGTGGCGCGCGCGCTGTGCCAGCCCCTGGTGAGCGGCCGGGTGCACGACGTGCCGGCCGAGGAGCGCGGCTGGCTGCGCCAGCTCGCCAGGGGCGTCTCGGTGGCCGAGCTCGCGGTGCGCAGCTGCTACTCCGAGCGCGAGATGTACCGGCTGCTCAACCGCGCCTACCAGCGCCTGGGGGCGGCCAACCGCACCGAGGCCCTGCTCGCGGCCCAGCGCGCCGGCCTCCTGTCGGCGTGACAGGACGGCCCGCGCCGGGCTGAGCACGGTGCACCGCCTCCTCCACGGGGCCCCGTCCCGTCCGCGGACCTCCGTCGCACCCGGGTGCGGGGCCGACCCCGCACCCGGGCCGGCCCCGGAGCACGCGTCAGGAGCCGCCGAGCAGCTGGGCCGCCGCGGGCAGGTCCTCCGGGCCGCGCACCGCCAGCACCCGCGCCCGCGGCAGCGCTCGACGGACCAGCCCGCTCAGCGCGCCCGCCGGCGGCAGCTCCACGAAGGCCGGCGTGCCCGCCCGCGTCATCGCCGCGGTGCACAGGTCCCAGCGCACCGGCCCGGCCACCTGGGCGACCAGGCGTCGCAGCACCTCGGGTCCCGTGGTCACCACGGCGCCGTCGGCGTTGGACAGCAGCGGGTGCACGGGGTCCGCGGCGAGCACGCCGTCTGCCGCGGCGCGCAGCACCGGTACCGCCCCCGCCATGGCCGGGGTGTGGAAGGCCCCGGCCACCGGCAGGCGCCGGACGAGCGAACCGGCGGGACGGTCCTCCTCCAGCGCGCGCAGCGCCTCGTCCGGGCCACCGACCACCAGCTGCCCGGCGCCGTTGTGGTTGGCGGCCAGCAGCCCGTTCCGGGCCACCGCATCGAGCACCTCGCCGGCCTCGCCGCCCAGGACGACGGACATGCCGGAGCGGCCGTCGCAGCACGCGGCCATGGCGCGGCCCCTCGCCGCCACCAGCCGCAGCGCGCTCGCGTCGTCCAGCACCCCCGCCAGGGCCGCCGCCGTCCACTCCCCGACGCTGTGGCCCGCCAGGAACCCCGGGGCGCCGTCGCGCAGCAGCTCGCGGCCCACCAGCAGCGACGTGGCGACCAGCAGCGGCTGCGCGACCTGGGTGGGCAGGATCTGCTCCGCGCTCCAGGTGGTGCCCGCCGCGACGAGGTCGACGCCGGCCGCCTCGGACAGTTCGCCGAGCTGTTCGCGGGCGCCGGGCAGCTCCAGCCAGGGCGCCAGCTGGCCCGGGCGCTGAGCGCCCTGGCCGGGGGCCAGCAGCGCGGCGGCGCCGGGCGGGGCGCTCGCGGTGGCGCGTGCTGGCGCGGCACGCCGCACGGGGACCTCGACCACGGTGACCTCCTGGGGCGCGGAGCGCGGGACCCCGGCCGGGGCACCGTCCGCTCGGGGACGCTGCTCCCGCGGCGCGCGGGCGGTCAAGGTGCCCCGGCTGAGATCACCAGCGACCTGCCAGCGCCTGGCAGTGACCTGCCGTGCGCGGCACGGCCGTGGGACGTCGCGGTGCGCGAGGCTGGTGCGGTGACGCCCGCCGCGGCCGCCCCGTTGAGCCGTACCGCGCCCCGACCTCGACGAAGCAGGTGCCCCGCGGTCCGCGGCCACCCGCGCACTGCGTCGACCACGCCCGCCGGGGGGCGCGCGTGAGCGCCCCCTCGACGCGGGCACCGCTCGTCGTGCTCAGCGGCGTGCCCGAGGTGTACGGCCACGGCTTGGCGCACGCCCTGAGCGCGGCGGGCGCGGACCGCGTCGTGCGCACCGACGGCGAGGACCTGCTCGCGGTGCTGGAGCAGGAGTCCGCCAGCGCTCCGGCCGTCCTCGTGGTGCCCGAGGCGACCGCGGACCGGGTGCGCGCCACGTTGCTGGGCACGCCGGTCGAGGAGCGCGTCGCCCTGGTGCACCTGTCGCTCGGCGGCGAGTGCGACGCCTTCGCGACCGCTGTGAGCTCGGGCGCCCTGGGGGTGCTGGACCCCGCCGTGGAGCTGGAGGCCGCGGTGGAGGTGGTGCTGTCCGCAGCGGCGGGACGGGTCGTCATCCCCGAGCACGTGCTGGCGGCGCTGTCGGAACCGCCCAGCGCCTCGGGCGCGCCGCAGGTGGCCGAGCACGAGCGGGAGTGGCTGCGCATGCTCGGCCAGGGCGGGACCGTGGCGGCCGTCGCCCGCTCGGCGTCCTACTCCGAGCGGGAGATGTACCGCCTCCTGGCCAAGCTGTACCGTCGCCTCGGTGCGGAGACGCGCACCGAGGCGCTGCTGCGCGCCGCCGACTGGGGTCTGCTGGACGAGGGAGGGCACGTGACGTGACCGCCCAGCGCGCCGGTCCCGACTCCGCTGCGAATCCGGTACCCCCGCTGGTGGACCCCCGTTGGCTCGCTGCGCACCGCTCGTCGGTGGTCGTGCTGCAGGTGGACGACGACTCCACCGCCTACCACGCCGGGCACCTGCCGGGCTCGCTGCCGCTGTCGACGTACGACGACCTGCACGAACGCGTCCGGCGCGGGCCGGTCTCGCAGCGGAACTTCGAGCGGCTCATGTCGGCGATGGGCGTGGGCGTGGACGACCACGTCGTGCTCTGCTCAGCAGGTACGACCAGCCACGCGGCGTACGCGTTCTGGGTGATGCGGCTGTACGGCCACCGGCGCATCAGCCTGCTGGACGGCGGTGTGCCGGCGTGGACGGCGGCCGGCGAGCGGCTGGAGGACGTACCGGTCGTGGTGGCCGCCGCCGACTACCGCAGCCCGGGGCGCGACGAGTCGATCGTCGTCGGGCGCGACGAACTGCTGGCCCGCTACGTGGGTGCCCCTGCGCCGGTGCTCGTGCTGGACTGCCGCACCGAGGCGGAGTTCGAGGGGCACGTGCAGCACCAGCTGGACATCGCCGCGGAGCGGCACCGCGTGCCCGGGCACATCCCCGGTTCGCGCAACCTGCCCTCGGGGGAGGTCCTGGAGGGGCGTGCGTTCGCGCCACCGCAGCGCCTGCGGCGGCTGTTCACCGACCGGGGCCTGACGCCGTCGTCCGACGTGGTCGTCTACTGCCGGGTGGCGGACCGCAGCTCCCTGCTGTGGTTCGCCCTGGTCGAGCTCCTGGGCCACCCGGGGGTGCGCCACTACGTCGGGGGCTGGGCCGAGTACGGCAGCCTCGTCGACGTGCCCGTCGAGCTGGACTGACCCGGCGCTCGGCAGGGAGCTGGCAGGTACCCGCTCCCATGCTGGCACGGACCTGACAGGCGCTCCCGCAGACCGCCGTCGGCGTTGACGGCGGGTGCACGAGCGGCCACGCTCATCACAGCGGTCACTCGGGAAACCACCGGGGAACCACTGGGCGGCACCGCTCCAGAACCACTTCAGAACCACCTCGCAGCCACCCGTGCGGCCACCGGCCGGACCCGGCCGGAGCGACGGCCCGGGCACCCGCACCCGTCACCGCTGCTGGAACCCCCTGCTGAAACCCGCTGCCGAACCCCACCGCCGGCTCGCCCCAGCACGCCGGGCCGGCACGTCCTGACGAGGAGTTCCCATGACGCGTCCTCTCGCAACGGAGACGACCACCGCCGCCGACCGCACGACCGCCCGGAACCTCATCGTGGCGAAGATCTCCCCCGGTGCGGAACCGGACGTGGCGCGCATCTTCGCCGAGTCGGACGCGACGGACCTGCCGCACGCGCTGGGCGTGACCGAGCGCAGCCTCTACAGCCTCGGCGACCTCTACGTGCACCTCGTGGAGTTCGACCGCGACGCGGCCGAGGTCATGGAGATCGCCGCCCGGCAACCGGGGTTCGGGGAGATCAGCCGCAGGCTCGACCCGTTCATCTCGCCGTACCTGTCCACGTGGCGCGGTCCTGCTGACGCCTCGGCCCGCCGCTTCTACACCTGGCGGCCCGGCCAGTGAGCCGCACCGGCCACCGCCTCCAGCAGCCCGCAGGAGAGACCCGATGACGACCACCGCGACCCCGCCCACCACCGGCACCGAGTGGGTCAAGTGCACCGGGTGCGCGCGGCCCCTCTACCGCCGCCGCCTGGTGCGCGACCTCGAGGTGTGCCACGAGTGCGGCCACCACCAGCGGCTCTCCGCCCGGGCCAGGATCGCCCAGCTCGCCGACCCCGGCAGTTTCGAGGAGTTCGCCCTGGCGCCCGTGCCGCACGACCCGCTGGGTTTCAGCGACACGGCTCCGTACCCCGACCGCCTGGAGCGCGCCCGACGTGCGACGGGTGAGCAGGAGGGCACGGTCACCGGCACCGCGCGCATCGAGGGCGAGCCCCTCGTGCTGCTGGTGATGGACTTCGGGTTCCTCGGCGGCAGCATGGGGTGCGCCACGGGGGAGGCGGTCGCCACGGCGGCGGACGAGGCCGTGCGCCGGCGCCTGCCGCTGGTGCTGGTCACCGCCTCCGGCGGTGCACGGATGCAGGAGGGCGCCCTCGCGCTGCTGCAGATGGCCAAGACGAGCCAGGCCCTCGCGCTGGTCACCGAGGCGGGGCTGCTGACGGTGGGCGTGCTGACCGACCCGACGTTCGGCGGCGTCACCGCGTCCTTCGCCTCGCTCGGCCAGGTCCTGATCGCAGAGACCGGCGCATCGGTGGGCTTCGCGGGCAAGCGCGTCATCCAGCAGACCGTCCCGCAGGAGCTCCCCGAGGGTTTCCAGCAGGCCGAGTACCTCATGGCCCACGGCCTGGTGGACCGGGTGGAGGGCCGCGAACGGCTGCGCCCGCTGCTGGGCCGGCTGCTGCGGCTGCACCGTCCCGGTGCGGTCCCGGCCGTCCCCGGCGCCGGCTGCATCCCGGCCCCGCGCGTGCCCGGCACGACCGCTGCACGACGGGCGGCGGCGACCTCCGGGCGCGACGCGTGGGACGTCGTGCGTGCTGCCCGGCACCCGGACCGGCCGACGACGCTGGACTACCTCGACCTCGCCTTCGACGACTTCGTCGAGCTGCACGGGGATCGCGCCCACGCCGACGACCCGGCGATCGTCGCCGGTGTCGCATCGCTGGCCGGCCGGCCCGTCGTGGTGCTCGGCCACCAGAAGGGGCACGACACCCGCGAGCTCGTTGCGCGGAACTTCGGCATGCCCCACCCGGAGGGGTACCGCAAGGCGCTGCGGCTGCTCGAGCACGCCGAGCGGTGCGGGATGCCGGTGGTCACGCTGGTCGACACGCCCGGGGCGTACCCGGGTGTGGCCGCCGAGGAGCGCGGGCAGTCGATCGCCATCGCCCAGGCCATCGCACGCTCCAGCCGGCTGCGCGTGCCCGTGGTGAGCGTCGTGACCGGCGAGGGCGGCAGCGGCGGTGCGCTGGCCCTGGCCACCGGTGACCGCCTGCTCATGCTGGAGAACACCTTCTTCTCCGTCATCAGCCCCGAGGGGTGCGCCGCCATCCTGTGGCGCGACGCGCAGGAGGCCCCGCAGGCGGCCCGGGCCCTGCGGGTGACCGCCGCCGACCTGGTGCACCTCGGGGTCGCCGACGGTGTTGTCCCCGAACCCGCCGGTGGGGCGCACGTGGACCCGGAGGCGGCGGCGGGCCTGGTGGCGAGAGCCGTGACGGAGGCGCTGGACGAGCTGTGCGCCGTGGATGCGCCCGAGCTGCTGCGGCTGCGCAGCGCCCGGCTGCGGGGCATCGGTGCGGGGAGGGGATCGCTGTGAGCACGAACGGCACGAGCGCGAGCGGGAACCGCGCCGGCACGAACGGCACGACCGGAACGGGCGGGGTGGGCGCTGCGGTGGAGGTGCACTCGGTGGAGGTCCACCAGGACGTCGTCCAGGAGCTGACCGACCAGGCGGTGTCGCTGTCGCGGTCGCTCCACGGGCCCCTGAGGCGGATCGCGCTCTCGCGCGGCCAGGTCACCGTGGAGGTGGACTGGCAGGACGTGGGCGTCCCCACGCCCGTGGCGGCCCACCCCACGGGTTCTCCCGCCGGTGCACCGGCGGCCGACGTGCCGGTCGCCGCACCCGCGGGCGACGAGCACCTGCACACCGTGCGCGCGCCGTTGGTGGGCACGTTCTACGCGGCGCCCTCGCCCGACGAGGCCCCCTTCGTCTCGATCGGCGACACGGTCTCGGTGGGGCAGGTGCTGGGGATCGTCGAGGCCATGAAGCTGTTGAACTCGATCGTCTCCGACGTCACCGGCCGCGTCGTGGAGGTGCTGGTGGAGAACGGGTCCCCCGTGGAGTTCGACCAGCCCCTGGTGCGCATCGAGCCGGTCGGGGCAGAGGCCGCCGACGCGCCCCGGGCCGGGTGAGCGCGTGTTCTCCAAGGTCCTCATCGCCAACCGCGGCGAGATCGCGGTCCGCGTGGCGCGCGCCTGCCGCAGCCTGGGCATCGGGGTGGTGGCGGTGCACTCCAGCGCCGACCGCGACTCGCCGGTGGTCCGCATGGCCGACGAGTCGGTGAACATCGGCCCGGCGCCCTCGCGGTTCAGCTACCTGAACATCCCCAACGTGGTCGAGGCGGCCATGCAGACCGGTGCCGACGCGATCCACCCCGGTTACGGGTTCCTGTCCGAGGACCCGGACTTCGCCGAGGTCTGCGCCGACAACGGCATCACGTTCATCGGCCCCCGCCCGGACGTGATGGCCCGTCTGGGCAACAAGGCCAGCGCCCGTTCGGAGATGTCCGCCGCCGGCCTGCCCCTGCTGCCCGGCGTGGTCGAACCCGTCGCCACCGCCGACGAAGGCGCGGCGATCGCCGACACCATCGGTTACCCGGTCGTCATCAAGGCGGCCGCCGGCGGCGGCGGGCGAGGCATCACCGTCGTCCGCGACCCCGCGGCGTTCCGCCAGTCGTACACCGCGACGCGGCGCACCGCGCACAGCGTGTTCCGCGACAGCACCGTGTACGTCGAGCGGTACCTGGACCACGCCCGCCACATCGAGGTGCAGGTGCTGCTCGACGAGCACGGCAACGGCCTGCACCTCGGTGAGCGCGACTGCTCCGTGCAGCGCCGCCACCAGAAGCTGGTGGAGGAGGCCCCCGCGGCCGGCCTGACGCCGCAGCAGCGCCAGGAGATCGGCGCGGCCGCGGTGCGCGGCGCCCTCGCGGTGGGCTACACCGGGGCGGGAACGTTCGAGTTCCTGCTCGACGAGCGCGGCGACTTCTCCTTCATGGAGGTCAACTGCCGCATCCAGGTCGAGCACCCGGTCACCGAGATGGTCACCGGCCTGGACCTGGTGCGCGAGCAGATCCTCATCGCCGCCGGCGAACCGCTGAGCGTGGACCAGGCGGACGTGAGGCTCGACGGAGCGGCGGTGGAGTGCCGCATCAACGCCGAGGACCCGTCCCGCGGTTTCGCCCCCGCACCGGGCCTGCTGGACGTGTTCGACCTGCCCGGAGGCCCCGGCATCCGGGTCGACACGGCCCTGACGGCCGGCGCGCGGATCAGCCCGCACTACGACTCCCTGGTCGCCAAGCTCATCGCCTGGGGCCCGGACCGGGAGCAGGCCCTGGCCCGGATGCGCACGGCGCTGGCCGAGATGCGCATCGAGGGCAAGGGCGTCACGACGACCCGGGACCTGCACCTGCAGGTCCTGGGGGACCCGGTCTTCCAGGCCGGCAAGCACCACACCGGTTTCCTCGACGGCGCCACGGCGCTGAGCGCGTGAAGCCCCCACCCACCCGCAGCAGGACCTGACGAGGAGATCACCGTGACCGTCCAGAACACCACCTTCGGCATCGAGGACCTGATGGACCTGCTGGTCGCCAAGGTCGGCCTGCCGGCTTCCGCCCGCACCAGCGACCCGGACGCCATGTTCACCGACCTGGGCCTGGACTCGCTGGCGTTCCTGCAGCTGCAGACGGAGCTGCAGCAGGCGTACGGCCTGCCCGTCGACGAGGGTGCGCACGCCGAGGACCACTCCCTCGGCTCGATCGTCGACATGGTGAACTCCGCGCGGACCGGCGCGTGAGCGCGGCGGAGACCGAAGCGCCGGCCGGCACCACCTCGCCGACGCCCGGGCACGTCGACAACTCCGTGCTCATCGACGCCCCCATGGACCTGGTGTGGGACATGACCAACGACGTCGAGAACTGGCCGGACCTGTTCACCGAGTACGCCTCCGCGGAGGTCCTCAACCGCGAGGACGGCAAGATCACCTTCCGGCTGTCGATGCACCCGGACGATAACGGCAAGGTGTGGTCGTGGGTGTCCGAGCGGACGCCCGACCCCAGCACCCGCACCGTCGTCGCCCGCCGCACCGAACCCGGCCCGTTCGAGTTCATGGACATCCGCTGGAGCTACGAGCAGCGCCCCGACGGCGTCCTGATGCGCTGGGTGCAGGACTTCGCGATGCGCCCGCAGGCCCCCGTCGACACGCCCACCATGACCGACCGCATCAACGCCAACACGCTCGTCCAGATGGACGTGATCCGGGGGAAGGTCGAGGCCGCCGCGCGCGCTGCCGCCCCCGCCGAGCAGGGGAGCGACGCATGACGACCGAGGTCCGGCCCGAACAGCTGCGCGACGGCCACCCGAACGTGGGCGCCCCCGACCCGGTGCGCACGCACCAGGCGCAGGCCCCGAACCCGTCGGACATCCGCACCGTGAGCGCGGCGGAGGTCCCCGCCAACCGCCGCCGCGGTGGTGACGTGCGCACCGTCCTGGCCCCGTCGACCGTCGGGTCGACGACCGGGTTCATGGGCACCGTCACCCTGCAGCCGGGGGAGGTCGTCACCGAGCACTGGCACCCGTACTCGGAGGAGTTCCTGCTGGTGACGAGCGGCGAGCTGGGCGTCCGGCTGGACGGCGAGCTGCGCACCCTGCGCGCCCAGGAGGGCGTCTGCGTCCCGATCGGTGTGCGCCACAAGCTGATCAACGACTCCGCCGAGCCGGCGGTCGCGGTGTTCACGCTCGCTCCGCTGGCGCCGCAGCCTCGCCTGGGGCACGTGGACACCGAGGAGCTGCCGCCGCTGCCCGGGGCCGCCTCGTGATCGGCGGGCGCCGCGTCGTCGTCACCGGCGTCGGCGTCGTCGCCCCGGGCGGCCCGACCCGCGACAGCTTCTGGCAGCTGCTGGTGGACGGCCGCACGGCCACCCGCCCGATCAGCTTCTTCGACGCGTCGCGGTTCCGCTCCCGCATCGCCGCCGAGGTGGACGTCGACTTCGCCGCGCGCGGCCTGACCACCCACGAGATCGCGCGCACCGACCGGTTCGCGCGGTTCGCGATGATCGCCGCCGACGAGGCCGTGGCCGACTCCGGCCTGGACCTCGCCTCCGGCACCGACGTGGACCACGACCGGCTGTCGGTGAGCCTGGGCAGCGCGGTGGGCGCCACCATGCGCCTGGAGGACGAGTACGTCCAGGTCAGCGACTCCGGCAAGGACTGGGTCGTCGACCCCGCCTACGGCAGCCGCTTCCTGGACCGGGTGCTCATCCCCAGCAGCGGCGCCTCGGAGCTGGCCGCTCGCTTCCACGCCCACGGGCCGGCCTCGGTGATGTCCACCGGCTGCACCTCCGGACTGGACGCGGTGGGCTACGGGTTCCAGCTCATCGAGGACGGTGACGCCGACGTCGTCATCGCCGGCGCCGCCGACGCCCCCATCTCGCCGATCTCGGTGGCCTGCTTCGACGCCATCCGCGCCACCTCGGCGCGCAACGACGAGGCCGCCACGGCGTCGAGGCCCTTCGACGCCACCCGCGACGGGTTCGTCATGGGCGAAGGCGGAGCGGTGCTCGTCCTGGAGGAGTACGAGCACGCCAGGGCGCGCGGCGCACACGTGTACTGCGAGGTGAGCGGCTTCGCTAACCGGTGCAACGCCTTCCACATGACGGGGCTGCGACCCGACGGCACGGAGATGAGCCGGGCCATCGACGCCGCCCTGGCGCAGGGCCGCATCGACCCCGGTGCGGTCGACTACGTCAACGCGCACGGCTCGGGCACCAAGCAGAACGACCGGCACGAGACCGCTGCTGTCAAGCTCAGCCTGGGGCAGCACGCCTACGAGGTGCCCATGACCTCCATCAAGTCCATGGTGGGGCACTCGCTGGGGGCGATCGGCTCCATCGAGCTGGCCGCCTGCGCGCTGGCGATGGAGTTCGGCGTCGTGCCCCCCACTGCGAACCTGGAGAACCCGGACCCGGAGTGCGACCTGGACTACGTGCCCAAGACGGCCCGCGACCAGCGGATCGACGTGGCGGTGTCCGTGGGCAGCGGCTTCGGCGGCTTCCAGTCCGCAGTGGCCCTCAGCTCCCCGTCCCGGAGCGCGTCGTGACGCGCGCGGTGGTGACGGGACTGGGCGTCGTCGCGCCCAGCGGCGTGGGTGCCGAGCAGCACTGGGCCTGCGTGCGGGCGAACGAGCTGCGGGTGAGCCCGCTGGACACGTTCGACTCCAGCCCCTACGGGGTGACGCTGGCCGGGCGGGTGCCCGGGTTCAGCGCGGACGAGCACGTCGAGGCGCGGCTGCAGGTGCAGACCGACCGGTGGACCTGGATGTCGCTGGCGGCCACCGCCATGGCGCTGGGCGACGCGGCGTACGACCCGGCCGAGCACGACCCGTACGCCACCTCGGTGGCGCTGGCGGCGTCCTCCGGGGGCAACGAGTTCGGCCAGCGCGAGATGACGGGCCTGTACGGCCGCGGTCCGCAGGCCGTCACGGCCTACCAGTCGATCGCGTGGTTCTACGCGGCCAGCACCGGGCAGGCCTCCATCAAGCACGGCACCAAGGGCCCGGCCAGCGTGCTGGTCACCGAGGCCGCCGGTGGCCTGGACAGCCTGGGGCACGCGCGCCGCGTGGTGCGCCGCGGCACGCCCGCGGTGCTGGCCGGCGGCACTGAGGCCTCGCTGTCGCCGTACGCGCTGGCCTGCCAGTCGGTGAGCGGGCGGCTGACGCCGGCGCGCGAGCCGCGCCGGGGGTACAAGCCGTTCGACGCCGCCGCCGGCGGGTACGTGCCCGGTGAGGGCGGCGCGGTGCTCGTGGTGGAGGACGCCGAGCAGGCGCTCGGCCGCGGCGCTCCGCGGGTGCACGGCGAGATCGCCGGCTACGCGGCCACCCACGACGCGTCCTCGCCGTCGGACCCGCTGAGCGACCCGGGGCAGTACGCCAGGGCGATGCGGCTGGCGATGCGCGACGCCGGCGTGGGTCCGGACGACGTGGACTTCGTGATCGCCGACGCGGCCGGTGTGCCGGAGCTGGACGTCGCCGAGGCCGAGGCGCTGCGCACCGCCTTCGCCGGCCGCCGCGCCCCGGTGCCGGTCTCGGCTCCGCAGGGCCTCGTCGGCCGCCTCAGCGTGGGCGGCTCGGCGCTGGCCGTGGCGACCGCCCTGCTGGCGATCCGCGACGGCGTGGTGCCCGCCGTGGGCAACCTGGACGAGCCGTCGGCCGAGGCCCACGGTCTGGACCTCGTCGCCGCACCGCGCCAGGCCCCGGTCGGCACGGTCCTCGTGGTCGCCCGCGGCCTCGGCGGGTTCAACAGCGCGATGGTGCTGCGGCGGTTCGAGGGAGGGGGTGCGTGAGCGCGTCGACGCCCCTGCGGGGCGGTCCGGTGCGCACGGTGCTGCGCATGCGGGCCCGCCCCGGCCGCGAGGAGGAGTTCGTGGCCGCCTGGCGCCTGGCCGCGGCGCAGATCAGCCGCGCACCGGGGAACCTGCGACAGGAGCTGATGCGAAGCCGCACCGAGGAGAGGTGGTTCGCCATCGCCAGCGACTGGACCGACGAGGAGGCTGCCGCGGCCTTCGGCCGCAGCAGCGCCCGGGAGAACCTCACCGAGTCCCTGCGCGAGCTGCGTGAGGACGCCGCCCGCGAGGTCTTCACGGTGCTGGAGCAGGTCCCGGGGCGGCAGGTGGGGCAGGAGCAGCAGCAGCCGGCACCGGCCGACCACGGTGCGGTGCGGGTGGACATCTCCACCTCCGTCGCGCCGGGGCAGGAGGAGGCGTTCGAGCGCGCCTACCTGGTCGTCGCCTCCCGCGTCGGCGGCAGGGGCGGGAACCTGCGCGAGGAGCTGCTGCACGACCCCGAGACGGGGCGCTTCCACATCTTCGCCGAGTGGGAGTCCGCGGAGGGGTTCCGCCAGTGGGTCGAGGACCCCGCGCACCTGGCGGACTCCGCCGCGCTGGCGCGCTGGCTCTCGGTCGACTTCCAGCGCATCGTCTACCAGCTGCGCGAGCGCCCCGCCGTCGGCGCCGGCGACCCCGGAACGTGGCAGTTCGTCCCCGGCGCGGTGCGCGTGGACACCTCCACATCCGTCGCGCCGGGGGAGGAGGAGGAGTTCGTGCGGGCCTACCGCGCCGCGGCCTCCCGCGCGGGCCGCGAGGACGGGCACCTGCGCGAGGAGCTGCTGCACGACCCCGAGACGGGCCGCTTCCACATCGTGGCCGAGTGGGAGGACGAGCAGCGGTTCCGGCAGCGGGTGGAGGACCCGGCGGTCGACGGGCCGCTGGCGCGCTGGCTCTCGGCCGACTCCCGGTGCCGCGTCCTGCCGATCCGGCAGCGCCCGGTCGTCCAGGCGCACGGTGCCGCCCCCGCGCCGGCGAGGACCCCGGCGGCCCCGGCGGCCCGCGCACCGCTCGCCACCGCGCCGGTCCTGCCTGTCCCGCAGGTCCCGCAGGTCCCGCAGGTCCCGCAGGTCCCGCAGGTCCCGCAGGTCCCGCAGGTCCCGCAGGTCCCGGCCGCGGCGACCACCGCCGGCCCAGAGGTCCTCGTCGTCGGCGCCGGCCCCGCAGGCATGACCCACGCCCTGGAACTGGCCCGCCGCGGGGTGCGCGTGCGGCTGGTCGACAAGCGCGCCGAGGCCTCCACCCAGGCCGACAAGGCCATCGGCATCCACTGCCGCACCATGGAGATCTGGGAGCGGCAGGGCATCGTGGCGCAGGCGATCGACGCGGGCACCTGGCTGCACGGGCAGACCGTGCACGTCAACGGCGTCCAGACGTACGAGACCGACTGGTCCGGCCTCGAGGAACTGCCCTACGCCCACCTGGGCCTTCCGCAGTACGAGACCGAGCGGCTGCTCGCGGGTGCCCTCGCGGGCGCCGGGGTGCGCGTCGAGCGCGGGGTGGAGCTGCTGACGTTCGGGCAGGACGTCGACGGCGTCACCGCCGTGCTGGGCACCGCGCACGGCGAGGAGGTGGTGCGCACGCAGTACCTGGTCGGCTGCGACGGCGCGCACAGCACCGTCCGCTCGGGCCTCGGCCTGACGTTCGAGGGCGGGTTGTCGATGTTCCCCCAGCTGTTCATGCTCGGGGACGTCGACCTCGACTGGGACATGCCGTCGGGGCACCTGCTGCGGTTCGTGCGCATCGAGGAGGACGGCGCCTTCACCGGCATGCTCGTGTGCGTGCCGCTGAAGGGCCGAAACCGCTACCGCGTCGCCACCATGGCGCCCCAGCGGTTCATCGATGCCGTCGGCACCGGCGTGGTGCCCGCCGGGTTCTGGCAGGAGTACGACCCGCCGGTCCTGGGTGACATCCAGGAGGTCGTCGACGAGCTCGGGCCCGCGGGCACCACGGCGAGCAACCTGCGCTGGTCGTCGATCTTCCGCATCAAGCACGGCATCGTGGACCGCTACCGCGACGGCAGGGTTTTCGTGGCCGGCGATGCCGCCCACCTGCACCCGCCGGCCGGCGGTCAGGGCATGAACACCGGCATCCAGGACGCCTGGAACCTCGGCTGGAAGCTGGCGCTGGCGGTGCGGGGCCTGGCCGCCGAAGGGCTGCTCGACAGCTACGAGGCCGAGCGCCGGCCCGCCGGGAGGGCCATCGTGGACCGCGCCGTGAACCTGGCGTTCACCGACGAGATCGACATGGACGACGCCAAGGCCCAGTTCCTGCTCGAGATGCAGATGACGATGAACTACGCCGGCAGCCCGCTCGTGGGCGAGTCCGTCGCTGGTGCGGTGGACGGCCCCGAACCGGGGTACCGCGCCCCGGACGTCACGGGCCTGCGCCGGTTCGGCGTCGCCCACGAGCTGCGGCTGTTCGACCTGCTGCGCTCGACGCGCTCGGCGCTGCTGCTGTACGCCGACGCCGGGGTGGGCGAGGAGGGGTTCCTGCAGCTGGAGAAGTTCGCCGACGCCGCCCGCACGGCGGCCGCCGGGGAACTCGACGTGCACCTGGTCGTCAGCCCCGACGCGGTCGTGCCGGCCGCGCTCGGGCTGGGGGTGCACCGGGACACCGGGGGGGCGTACCGCACCGCCTACGGCGTCGACGGGGTGGCGGCCCACGTGGTGCGGCCCGACGGGCACGTCGGGTTCCGGTCGCTGCCGGCCTCGCTGCCGGCGGTCCTGGAGCACCTCGCCCTGGTGTTCGCCTGAGGACCGGACCGTGCGCGACCGGCGCCACGACGGGGTGGCGGGTGGGCGCGGGGGGGGGGGGGGGGGGGGGGGGGGGGGGGGGGGGGGCGGGGGGGGGGGGGGGCCGGGGGGGGGGGGGGCGGCGGGGGGGGGGCTGGGGGGTGGAGGTGTGGGGGG